>JBBDWS010000058.1:0-20690 GCA_040902755.1 Actinomycetota bacterium | reverse complement strand
CCCCCCCCCCCCCCCCCCCCCCCCCCCCCCACCCCGGAGGAGGTGAAGGTTGAGCGTCGGCTACGACGACGTCGTTCGGATGATCCGTGCGTTCGCTGTGACCGTCACCGAGCAGAAGGAGTACCTCACGGAGCTGGACTCGGCGATCGGAGACGCCGATCACGGCATCAACATGGACCGCGGCATGAAGGCCGTCATCACCAAGATCGACGCTCAGGAGCCGACGGACGTCGGGGCGCTCCTGAAGACGGTCGGCATGACGCTGGTCTCCACCGTCGGTGGGGCCGGCGGCCCGCTCTACGGCACGCTGTTCCTGCAGCTCGGAACCGCGACGGCCGGCAAGGAGACGCTCGAGGCGCCCGACTGGGCCGCGGCTCTGGACGCCGCGGTCACCGGCGTCCAGGCACGCGGCAAGGCGGTGCTCGAGGACAAGACGATGGTCGACGCCCTGATCCCCGCCCGCGACGCGTACCGCCAGGCGCTCGAGGAGGGCGCGTCGTTCGCCGACGCGCTGCGGCGTTCGACCGCGGCCGCCGAGGACGGCATGAAGGCAACGGTTCCTCTCGTCGCCCGTAAAGGGCGGGCGAGCTATCTCGGAGAGCGCAGCGCCGGGCACCAGGATCCCGGGGCCACGTCATCGTGGCTGCTGCTGAAGACGATCGCCGACACCTGGGCCGGCAGCGACTGAACGGGAGGAGGTGGCTTCCCCGATGGCGGACTACGTGGGCGCGGTCGACCAAGGGACGACCAGCACCCGCTTCATGATCTTCGACCACGAAGGCAAGGTGGTCGGGGTCGACCAGAAGGAGCACGAGCAGATCTATCCGAAGCCCGGATGGGTCGAGCACGACCCGGCCGAGATCATGACGCGAACGGGCGAGGTGATCGACGGTGGTTTGAAGAAGGCGGGGATCAAGGCGAGCGATCTCGCGGCCGTCGGCGTCACGAACCAACGCGAGACGACGGTGATCTGGGATCGCAAGACCGGAAAGCCCATCCACAACGCCCTGGTATGGCAGGACACGCGGACGCAGGGCGTCGTCGACGAGCTCTCGGCCGACGGCGGCCAGGACCGCTTCCGGGAGAAGGTCGGGCTCCCGCTCGCGACGTACTTCTCCGGGACCAAGGTGAAGTGGCTCCTCGAGAACGTCGAGGGCGCCAAAGGCAAGGCCGAGGCCGGAGACCTCATGTTCGGCAACATCGACACCTGGGTGATCTGGAACCTGACGGGCGGGACGGATGGCGGTGTGCACGTGACCGACGTCACGAACGCGAGCCGGACGATGCTGATGAACCTGGAGACCCTGGACTGGGACCAGGAGCAGCTCGACGCCTTCGGCGTACCGCGCTCGATGCTCCCCGACATCAAGCCCTCCTCGGCGGTGTACGGGAATGCCAAGGGCACGCTGGCCGGCATCCCCGTCTCCGGCGACCTCGGCGACCAGCAGGCGGCGACGTTCGGCCAGGCCGCGTTCGACGTAGGCGACGCGAAGAACACCTACGGCACGGGCAACTTCATGCTGCTGAACACCGGGAACGACATCGTGCAGAGCAAGAGCGGGCTGCTCACGACCCTCGGATGGAAGCTCGGCGACGAGCCCGCGGTCTACTGCCTCGAGGGCGCCATCGCGATCACCGGCGCGCTCGTGCAGTGGTTGCGCGACAACCTGGGCCTGATCAAGACCTCAGAGGAGATCGAGGATCTCGCGAAGACGGTGGACGACAACGGCGGCGTCTACTTCGTGCCGGCGTTCTCGGGTCTGTTCGCGCCGTACTGGCGAGGTGACGCACGAGGCGTCATCGTCGGGCTCACCCGCTACGTCAACAAGGGCCACATCGCCCGGGCCTCGCTCGAGGCGACGGCGTGGCAGACGCGCGAGGTGCTCGACGCGATGGAGGCCGACTCCGGCGTCAAGCTGAAGGAGCTCAAGGTCGACGGCGGCATGGTCTACAACGACCTGCTCATGCAGTTCCAGGCCGACGTCCTGCGGGTTCCCGTCATCCGGCCGAAGGTCGCGGAGACGACGGCGCTCGGCGCCGCCTACGCCGCGGGCCTCGCGGTCGGGTTCTGGAACTCCTACGAGGACCTTCGCCAGAACTGGGGCAAGGACAAGGACTGGAGCCCCCAGATGGACGAGGGCGAGATCGACCGCGAGTACAAGCTCTGGAAGAAGGCCGTCACGCGCACCTTCGACTGGGTGGAGTAGGAGATGACCGACAAGGACCACGAGCACCACGAGGGCACCTTCGCCGAGGGCCAGGAGAAGGAGGACCACCACAAGAACGACTGACCCGCGACGGGCGGGGCGCGCGATGCGAGACTGACCTCGATGTCGGCCAGCGGATCGCGCACCCCGCCCGCCCACGTCCTCATCGTGGGCGGGGGCGGGACCGGGGGCGCCCTGGCGCACGACCTCACGCTCCGCGGCCTCAAGGTCACGCTCGTCGAGCGGGCCGAGTTCACCTCGGGCACGACGGGACGGCACCACGGTCTGCTGCACTCGGGAGCCCGCTACGCGGTCAACGACCGCGAATCGGCCGTCGAGTGCATCGAGGAGAACACGATCCTTCGACGGATCTGCCCGGGGACGTTCGAGGAGAACGACGGCTTGTTCGTCGCGGTCACCGACGAGGACATGGAGTACCACGACGACTTCGTGAAGGGCTGCGCCGAGTGCGGCATCCCCGCGCAGGACCTCACGAGGGAGCAGGCGCTCGCGCTCGAGCCGAACCTGAACCCGGACCTGAAAGCCGCCGTCCGGGTTCCCGACGCGACGATGGACGCGATGCGCATGCCGCTCCGGTTCTTCGCGACGGCGCAGCGGAACGGTGCCGACCTGCGCAACTACATGGAGGTGCTCGAGCTCGTGGTGGACCAGCGCGTGGTGAGCGGTGCGCTCGTCCGCGATCACGTGACGGGCAAGGTCGGCGAGATCCGCGCGGATCTCGTGGTCAACGCCACGGGTCCGTGGAGCGAGAAGGTCGCGGCGATGGCCGGCGTCGACGTGCCGATCTCGCCCTCGCCCGGCGTCATGCTCGCCCTGCGGGGAAGGCTCTGCAACATGGTCGTGAACCGGCTGCACCGCTCGGGAGACGGCGACATCATCGTGCCGCAACGAGCGCTGTCGATCGTCGGCACCAGCTCGTGGACCGTCGAGGATCCCGAGGAGCTCGACGTCCCCGAGGACCACGTCCGCCGGATGTACGAGGAGGGCGTGAAGCTGATCCCGGCCGTCCGGCAGGCGGAGTTCCGCGCGGCATGGTCCGCGGCCCGGCCACTGATCGGCTCGCGCGGCGCCGCGGACACGGGACGGGAGCTTTCGCGCACGTTCAAGACGTACGATCACGCCGAGACCGACGGGGTCGATGGCTTCCTCACGATCACGGGTGGCAAGGCGACGACGCTGCGCGGCATGGCTGAGCTCTGCGCGGACGTCATCTGCAAAAAGCTCGGGGTCGAGGCCGAGTGCCGGACCCGCGAGACCGTCCTGCTCCCCCACACCGAGCTCTTCGCCGCGTGACATGAGCGCGCAGATGCAGACCTTTCCGGCCGTGGAGGACGCCGTTGGCACGGTGGCGGCCGCATCCGAGTCGCGCCGGCTCCGCGTGTTCCGGTTCAAGCGCGGCGACGAGCGGCCGCACTACGAAACGTTCGACGTGCCGACGATCGCGCGCACGACCGTCCTGGACGCGCTCCGCTGGATCCAGAATCACCGCGATCACACGCTCGCGCTCCGGCACTCGTGCCTCCACGCGTCGTGCGGCACGTGCGGCATCCGGGTGAACGGCCGAGAGGCGCTCGCGTGCGTGACGACGGTTCGCGACCTCGGCCGCGAGATCACCGTCGAGCCGGTGGCGAACCTCCCGGTGTTGACCGACCTCGTGGTCGACATGCGCGAGTTCTTCACCCGCTTCCCCGATGAACATCCGCTCGTCCGCGAGAGCGAGTTCCCTCCCGAGTCGGAGCCGCCCGAGGGCATCGAGGCCTTCGAACGCTACGAGGACTGCATCGAGTGTGGGCTGTGCCTCTCGGCGTGTCCGGTCGTCGTGACCGCCGAGCGCTACGTCGGTCCGGCCGCACTCGCGTGGGCCGAGCGCGTGGCCGAGGAGCCGCGAGGAGCCGACGTCGCCAATTTCCTTGCATGGGCGGACGACCCCGACGGCGTGTGGCGCTGCCACGCGATCTTCGAGTGCACCGCGGCGTGTCCGTCCAACGTGAACCCCGCAGCCCGGATCATGTCGCTTCGCGGAACACTCCTCGGCCGGAAGCTGCGAGCGGAGCGGCACGAGGACCACGCCACGTGAACCAGACCGGCATCCCGGGCGCCGATGAGCGCCGGGCACGCGGACCGGTGCTCCGCAAGGGTCTCGGACCCCGCCCGATCGGGTGGCTCGACCCGCGAGGCCGCGCGCTCGGTCACATCGCGTTCGTCGGCAATCGCGTCACCGGGCTGGGTCTGGTCTTCTACTTGTACCTGCACCTCGGCGTCCTCTCGATGCTGCTGCGGGGGGAGAGCGCTTGGAACGACTTCCTGAGTCTCGCGACGACCACGGTTTTCCTGCTGCTCGACGTGCTTCTGCTGTTCGGCCTGCTGTATCACGGGCTGAACGGACTCCGCGTCGCGCTCGTCGGGATGGGCTACGCCCCGAACCTCCAACGGGCGTTCTGGTGGGCCGGCGCCGTGATCGGGACGATCGTGCTCCTCGCGGCCGCGATCCACATCCTGGAGGACCTGTGATGGCGGTTCGCACCGGCCGGCCTCGGGCGTCACGGAGTCAAACGGTCGTGTGGCGCGCGACGGCGTTCACCGGGATCGCGCTCCTCGTCCTGGTCACCGTGCACATGGTGGCGCACCACTTCGTCGTCGAGAGCGTCGGCGGGCTCCGAACGTACGACCAGGTCCTGGACTACATCGCCAACCCGGTCATCTTCGCGATCGAGAGCGTGTTCCTCGTCGTCGTGACGGTGCACGCGATGCTGGGCCTGCGCAGCGTCCTGTTCGACGTCGCGACCGGCGAGCGGGCGCGCGCGTGGATCTCGCGCGGCCTGGCCGCGCTCGGCGCGGTCACCGTCGCCTACGGGCTCGTCCTCATCGGCGTCCTCGCGGCGAGAGCCTGAGGCGCGATGGTCGGCATCGTCCTCGTCTCGCACAGCCACGCGATCGCCGAGGGCGCCGCCGAGCTCGCTCGGCAGATGGGCGGCGAGGACGTTCGGATCGAGACGGCCGGAGGGCTCGACACGCCGGAGCACGAGATCGGGACCGACGCCGTGCTGGTGGAGAAGGCGATCGAGCGGGCGTGGTCCGAAGACGGCGTGCTCGTCCTCATGGACCTCGGCAGCGCGGTGCTCTCGGCCGAGATGGCGCTCGATCTGCTCCCCGAACACATGCGCGAGAAGGTCGTCCTCACCGAGGCGCCGTTCGTCGAGGGCGCGGTCGCCGCGGCGGTGACGTCGCGGATCGGCTCCTCGCTCGAGCGTGTGGCCGAGGAGGCGCGCGGCGGGCTCGCCGCGAAGGTCGCGCATCTCGGCGTCGAGATCGCGGCAGAGGTCTCGGCACCGGCGACGGGCATCCATGCGGGGGGATCCGCCTCCGCCGAGCTCGTCGTCGAGACCGCGCACGGGTTGCACGCTCGCCCGGCCGCGCAGCTCGTTCGCACCGCGGCCTCGTTCGACGCGGACGTGCGGGTCACGAACCTCTCCGCGGGGCGAGGGCCCGTCTCGGCCCGCAGCCTGAACTCCGTCGCGACCCTCGGCGTCGGGCACGGCGACCGGATCGAGGTGACGGCGACGGGCCCGCAGGCGCGCGAGGCGATCGAAGCGCTGGTCGCGCTCGCGTCACGCAACTTCGACGAGGTGCCCGAGGCCGGCGAGATCGCCCACCCATCGACCGATGCCGCCGCGGCCGTCGACGGAGGGCTCGCCGGGCTCCCCGCATCACCGGGGGTCGCCGTCGGCCCCGCGCGGCGGTTCCACACGCCGGCGCTCGAGATCGGCGACGTCTCGAGCGGCGGTGGCGAGGAAGAGCGGCACGCCCTCGACTCCGCGATCGCAGCGACGCGGGAGGCCATCGAAGCCCAGCGCCGTGCGGTGGCGGGTCGAGCGGGGGCGTACCAGGCCACGATCTTCGAGGCGCATCTCCTGTTCCTCGACGACGAGGCGCTCCTTGACCCAACTCGTGCGGCGATCGAGAAGGATGTGCCGGCCGCTCGAGCGTGGAACGACACGATCGAGGACGTCGCGTCGTCGTGGGAGACGATCGACGACCCCTATCAGCGCGCTCGCGCCGCGGACCTCCGGAGCGTCGGCACGCAGGTGCTCGCGCGGCTGCTCGGCATCGAGCCGCCGGCTCCTCGGCTCGACGAGCCGGGGATCCTCGTCGCGGCGGACCTCGCACCCGCCGACGCCGCGGCGCTCGATCCGGCAACGGCACTCGGCGTCGCGACCGCGGCCGGCGGACCGACCTCGCACGCGGCCGTGCTCGCGCGCTCGCTCGGGATCCCCGCCGTCGTCGGGCTCGGCGACGCGGTCCTGGACGTGCGCGAGGGAGCGCAGATCGCGCTCGACGGCGATGCGGGCGTTCTCGTGGTGGATCCCTCGCCGGAGATCGTGGAACTGTTCGAGGCGAGACGCCGTGAATGGGAGATGGCCGACCGGGCCGCTCGCGCGGACGCCGAAGCCCCGGCGTTCACGCTCGACGGGCTGCCGATCGAGGTCGCCGCGAACGTCGGCTCGCCGGATGACGTCGCCGCTGCCGTTGAGGCCGGATCAGACGGGGTCGGCCTCTTCCGCACCGAGTTCCTCTTCATGGCGCGCGACGCGATGCCCTCGGAGGACGAGCAAGAGTCCGCGTACCGGGTGGCGGCTGAAGCGCTCCTCCGGAGGCCGATGATCGTGCGGACCCTCGACGCCGGCGCGGACAAGCCGATCCCCTACCTCGCGCAGCCGGCGGAGGCGAACCCCTTCCTCGGGGTCCGCGGCCTGCGCCTCGGGCTCGAGCGGCCCGAGCTCCTGGACTCGCAGCTCCGCGCGATCTTGCGCGTCGCCGCTGACCACCCCGTCCGCGTGATGTTCCCGATGGTGGCGACGCTCGAGGAGTTCCGGGCCGGCCGCGCGGCCGTCGAACGCGCCCGGGCGGCCCTCGTCGACGCCGGGCGCCCGGTTCCCGACCGGATCGACGTGGGCGTGATGATCGAGGTGCCCTCGGCCGCCCTCGCCGCGGATCGGCTGGCCGAGGAGGCGGACTTCTTCTCGGTCGGGACGAACGACCTCGCCCAGTACACGCTCGCGGCCGAGCGCGGGAACGAGCGCGTCGCGGCGCTCGCCGACGCCCTGCACCCCGCGGTGCTCGAGCTGATCCGGCTCGCCGCAACCGCCGCCGCGGCGAAGGGCCGCTGGACGGGCGTGTGCGGAGAGATCGCCGGCGATCCGCTGGCCGCGCCCCTGCTGATCGGGCTCGGCGTGACCGAGCTCTCCATGAGCGCCCCCGCGATCCCGCACGTGAAACAGGTCGTGCGCCGGACCGATCTCGCGTCCGCGCGAGCGCTGGCCGAGCGGGCCCTCGCGGCGTCCTCTGCCGGCGAGGTGCGGGAGCTGCTTCGCACGCACGCCGAGACCGGCTAGGAACGGGTCGGGACGATACGATTCGCTGCAGAGCCCGTGAAGACCTCCGCCGATGTGCGCGCCGCTAAGTTTCTCCTGGCCGTGACGTGGCTGCGCGTCTTCCTCGTGCCGGTGATCGTGGCGCTCGTCCTGGAAGGACCCGAGCGCCAGTACGCGTTCGTTGCCGGCGGCATCCTGTTCGCCGTGGCGGCGACGACCGACTTCGTCGACGGCTTCCTGGCGCGGCGCTGGTCCCAGACCTCGACCTTCGGGAACCTCCTCGACACGACCGCGGACAAGCTGCTCGTCTCCGGAGCGCTGCTCGCGCTCATCGCCGTGAACCGCGTCTCGCCGTGGATCGCGCTGATCATCATCGGTCGCGAGCTGGCGATCATGGGCCTGCGCGGTGCCGTAGCGGCCGGCGGCGACCTCGTGCAGCCGTCGATCTGGGGGAAGGCGAAGGCGAACGTGCAGTTTCTCGCGATCTTCCTCGCGATCGTCCGGCGGCCCGAGGAGATCGGCCCGCTGTTCCTCGACGAGTACGTGATGATCGCCGCGGCCGCGATCACCGTGATCTCGGCGATCGAGTACATCCTGCGTTTCCGCGGCGCCATCACCGCCGAGCGGTAACCAGTGCCGTCCGATCCGGTCCTCGTCACGGGTGGGACCGGCGTCGTCGGACGCCCGCTCGTCGAACGGCTCGTCGCCGACGGCCGCGACGTGCGCACGCTCGTCCGCACCCAGGCGGCGTCCGATGCGCTCCAGGCGCTCGGGGCGCAACCGGTCCGCGGAGAGATCCTCGACGCGGGGTCCCTGCAAGAAGCCGTCCGAGGATGCGGGACCGTCTTCCACGTCGCCGGCATGAACGCGATGTGCCTCAGGGATCCCGAACCGATGTATCGAACGAACGTCGAGGGCTCGGAGAACGTGGTCCGCGCCGCCACGGCCGAAGGTGTGGGCCGCGTCGTATACACCTCGTCCGCCTCCGCGATCGGAGAGGAACGGGGCACGATCGGGAGCGAGGACTCTCCGCACCGCGGCCGATACCTCTCCCACTACGAGCGTTCCAAGCACCTGGCGGAGCGCCGCGTGCTCGCGCTCGCCGGCGACCTCGGCGTCGATCTCGTCTGCGTCAACCCGTCCTCGGTGCAGGGGCCCGGGCGATCCACGGGCTCGGCGCGGCTCCTCGTGGACCTCGTCAAAGGCAAGCTCCCGTTCCTCGTCGAGACCACGATCTCCCTCGTCGACATCCGCGACTGCACCGAGGGTCACATGCTCGCCGAGGCGCGCGGGATCCGGCTCGAGCGGTACGTGTTGAGCGGCGCCTCGATCACGACGCGCGAGGCCGTCGAGCTCCTCCGCCGCATCTGGGGACGGCCCGAACGCGTCCGGTGGATGCCGCCCTCGGTCGCCCTCGCCGGCGGTGGAGTGGTCGAGCTCGCCGGAACGCTCCTTCGTCGAGACGTCCCCGTCTGTCGGGAGGCCGTCCGAACCCTGCTCCATGGCCATCGGTACGACGGGTCCAAGGCCGAGCGCGAGCTCGGCCTCCGCTACACTCCGCTCGAGGAGACGCTCGAGCGCACGTTGACGTGGCTGGCCGAGCGCGGACTGGTGCCTCCGAGAGCCACGCCGGAGCGCGCAGCCGGAACGTAGGATTGCCTGCAGAGGAACACGTCCGGGACCATCGACCGGTTCCCGCCAAGGATCAGGAGGATCGATGACCGCCGACCGGCCCGATCGCAACCTCGCATTGGAGCTCGTCCGCGTCACGGAGGCCGCGGCGCTCGGCGCGGGCCGATGGGTCGGGCGAGGCGACAAGGTGGCCGCGGATCAGGCGGCCGTGGACGCGATGCGGATCATGATCGACAGCGTCTCGATGGACGGCGTCGTGGTGATCGGCGAGGGCGAGAAGGACGAGGCGCCCATGCTCTACAACGGCGAGCCGGTCGGGAACGGGCAGGGGCCCGCGTGCGACGTCGCGGTGGACCCGATCGACGGGACGCGCCTGACCGCCACCGGCCAGCCGAACGCGCTCGCGGTGATCGCGCTCGCCGCCCGTGGCTCGATGTTCTTCCCGGGTGCGGCCGTCTACATGGAGAAGGTCGCGACCGGTCCCGAGGCCGCCGACGTGATCGACGTCACCGCTCCTCCCGAGGAGAACGTGCGCTTGGTCGCCAAGGCCAAGGGCGTGAGGCCCGAAGAGATCGGCGTCGTGATCTTGGACCGCGACCGCCACGCGGAGATGATCCAGCGCGTGCGCGAGGTCGGAGCGCGCGTGTTCCTGATCACGGACGGCGACGTAGCGGGTGCGATCGCGGCGGCGACGAGCAAGCGGTCTGGCATCGATCTGCTGCTCGGGATCGGAGGGACGCCCGAGGGCGTGATATCCGCCGCCGCGCTGAAGTGCCTGGGAGGGGCCATCCAGGGGCGGCTGTTCCCGCGGAACGACGAGGAGAAGCAGAAACTACTCGACGCGGGCTACGACCCGGAACGGGTCCTTTCGACCGACGATCTCGTCGCCGGCAGCGACGTCTTCTTCGCGGCGACCGGCATCACCGACGGGTCGCTGTTGCGCGGGGTCCGCTACGAGGAAGACGGCGCCACCACGTACTCGATGGTGATGCGCGCGCGCTCGGGAACGGTCCGCTACGTCGAGGCCGAGCACCGCTTCGCCAAGCTCGAGGCCTTCACTGGACGCGAGTACCGCCGGTAGCAACCTACGTATGACAACGCTGTCGCCGAGAGCTTCTTCTCCACACTGATTCGAGAACTCGCCACGGCCGCCCGTTTCGCGATTACGGCTTGCTTCGCCTTGCCCCGCGTCGCCTGCGCAACTCCCAAACATTCCATCCCGTCACCAAGAGCGCAGCTCCAATAATTGGGTATGCGCCAATGGTGGGTCGCGCTCCTCGGCTGACTCTAATCGCGATGACGGCGACGAGAGAAACAACTCCACATCCGGCGCCGATGGCTGATACCCAAAGCACGCGGTCGTAGGGAAACTCGCTCTTCCGATCGCCTTTACGCCTTCGGTGATCCTTCATGGACGATGTCATAGGGGCGCAGGAGCGGTCACCGGAGTCCCAACGGCTATGGCGCATCCCACAACGGTCCCGACCGCCGTACCCGAACGCGGTACCGCTTCGAGCTCCTGCGTTCGCGGGAATGTCACCTCGACGCGATCCTCTTATCAAGTCGGATAAGCGGAGTGTAGCAATGCGCGTCCGCATAACCCTTCGTCGTCGGTCCGCCTGCCCCCCTCATACCGGCCGAAATCGACGACGGCTTCGTTGTCAGGCGGCGAGTTCGTACACGCCCTTCGAGACCTTCACGAAAGCGCCGCTTCGAACGCCTTCGGCCAATGCCGCAAGCAGCTGCTTGCGCACGTCCGGCGTCTCGAACGGGTCGATATAGCCACGCCGGAGCGCGAGGTCCTGGATCTTCGTCCAGTGCAGCGGCTCGGCCTCCTCCCGTAGCACAGTGATCGCCGCCTCGAGGAGCTCCATCAGAGATCGCGGAGCGCGGGTAGCACGCCCTCGGCGAACAGATCGACCATCGAGAGGTCGGGCATCGAGAACCAGACGGGCGACGGACACACGATCAGCTCGGACACTCCGGACTCCGCGAACGAAGCCATGCGCTCGACCACCGCGTCCAGCGTGCCGGCCAAGCATTCCTTCCGCAGGGTGTCGAGTCCGATCTTCTCGCCGACGCCCGCCGGCAGTCGCCGACCGATCGACTCGAACCGGCGCCGCAGGTCGGCCTCGTCCTCCCCCACCACCGTGAACAGGCCGAGTGATAGCCGGAACGTCGCGGGATCGCGGTTTGCGCGCTCGCACGCCTGTCGAGCCGCCGCGGCACGCTCGGCGTAGACCTCCGGCGTCCAGCGCCACGCGGCGTTCCAACCGTCCGCGTGCTGCGCGGCGATCCGGAGCAGCCGCGGTCCGCCCTTGCCCCCGACCAGCAACGGCGGCCGCGGTTCCTGCACCGGGCGCGGGTGGTTGTACGCCTCCTGCAACCGGAACCGCTCCCCTTCGAACGACGCGGGCTCGCCGTCGAACAGCGCCCCGACGTATGCGAGCGTCTCCTCGAGCACGTCGAACCGCTCGGCCACCGAGCCGAAGGGATACCCGAAGGCATCGAACTCATCCTCGTACCAGCCGGCGCCGAGGCCGAGCTCGAGCCGTCCGCCCGAGAGGCGATCGACCGCGGTCGCCGACTTCGCGAGCACCGCCGGATGCCGGAACGCTGCGGACAGCACGAGCGTTCCGAGCCTGATGCGTTCCGTCCTGGCGGCGAGCCCAGCCAGCGTCGTGAGTGGTTCGAGCGTCCCGTACAACTCGTCGCCGCCACCGTAGCGGTCGAGGGACGCGAAGAAGTGGTCGGAGACCCACACCGAGTCGAACCCCAGCCGTTCGGCGCGCACCGCCTGCTCGGCGACCGCCTCGAACGTGATCGGACGAACGTCGGGCAGCGAGAAGTCGTAGTGCGGGAGGGTGAGGCCGACTCGCATCGGGTCGAGGCTACAGGTAGCGCAGCACGTCGGCGGGACCGGTGACCTCGGTGCCCGCGGGGATCCTGATCCCGGAGGGGAGCTTCAGCCGCGGGTACACCGAGATCTCATCGGCGAGGTGCACGCCCGGGTAGACGGTGACCTCGTCGCCGAGCGCGACGAAACCCTCGATCCTCGTCGGGTGGAATGGCTCGGAGCGGACCTCAGACATCGACCCGACAACCGCTTCGGATAGGTGCGCTCCGGCACCGATGATGGCGCCGTCGCGGATCTGCGAGCGCTCGATCAACGAGTCGCGGTGCACCTCGATGTCGTCGTCCAAGTTCGACTCGCTGATCCGCACGCCGGGATGGATCTCGCAGAACCGACCGATGCGGACGGCCGGGCCGATCTCGACCAGGCCCTCGGTGATCTTCTCCGCCAGCGTCTTGCCGCTGGTCGAGTCGCGCATCGAGAGGGACTCCGGGGCGATCCACACATGCTGCTCGGCGTCGAAAGGGGGCCCGAGGAGGCGGTCGACCGACTCGAACCGTCCCGCCAGCACGTCGACCATCGTCTCGATGTAGTCCTGCACGTTGCCGAGGTCACCGATCCTTCGAACGGGAAAAGCGTGCACGGGATAGTCGTTGCCGACCAGCCAGGGCAGGAGGTCCTTGCCGAAGTCGAGCCGGCGCTCGCGCAGCCGCTGGATGTCGTGATGGCCGGCGAGCTCGCGCAGCCGGGTGGCGTCGACGAGGTAGAAGCCCGCGTTCGTCATCAGCGGGAGGCTCTTGAAATGCTCGTCGGTCTCGGCGTGGAAGTGCTCGCGCAGGTCGTCGAGCGTCGGCTTCTCGACGAACTCGGTGATCCGCCGGTCGCCGTCGGTGAGCATCACGCCGTACTTCTCGGCCACCTCGTCGGGCTCGCGGGTCATCGCCGAGATCGTCGCGATGGCCCCGCTCTTCTCGTGCGCCTCGAGCATCGGCGCGAGGTCGAAGTCGATGATCGAGTCCGTCGGGAACACCAGGGCCGAGCCGTTGACTTCCCAGTAATCCATCATCCGCAGCGTCGAGTCGGCGCTGCCGGTCGAAAGCACGTCGTACTTGACCGGCGAGTACTTCACGTCGACGCCGAAGCCCTCGCCGTACCCGATCATGACCTTGATCTGGTAGCGGTTCTCCTTGCCGTGGGCGATGACGTAGTAGTCCTTGATCCCCTCGCTCGTGAGGATCTGGATCACCCATCGGATCAGCCGACGGCCGAGGAACGACATCGCGGCCTTGGACCGCAGGTAACCGGGCGCCTTGAGGGTGAGCGGCCGGGCGCGGATCCCCTGCCCGCCAGCCAGGCCGATCCCGACGACCTCCGAGACCTCAGGCATCGCCTGCATGATATCGAGGTCACTTCCTGACCGATAGACGGAGGAGGTCCCGCGTGGAGCCATGGAGCCGCGAGTTCGCCGGGCGGATCGAGACGCTCGAGATCGACAGCGAGGTGCTGAAGGGCAATCTGTTGGGCGACCCGCACGTCCGACCACTGTGGGTGTACACGCCGCCCGGCTACGACGACGAACCGGATCGCCGCTACCCGTGCGTCTACGTGATCCAGGGGCTGACGGGACAGCTCGACATGTGGCGCAATCGCGAGGCGTTCCGCCCGACCTACCCGGAGATGGCCGACGAGCTGTTCGCCTCGGGCGATGCGCCGCCGGTGCTGATGGCGTTCGTCGATTGCTGGACCTCGCTCGGCGGAAGCCAGTTCCTGAACTCGCCGGCGACGGGCCGATACCACGACTTCCTGTGCGACGAGGTCGTGCCGTTCGTCGACGCGCGCTTCCGCACGATGGCCGATCGCGACCATCGCGGGATCCAGGGCAAGTCGAGCGGCGGCTACGGCGCGCTCGTCACGCCGATGCTGCGTCCGGACCTGTTCGCGGGGCTTGCGTCGCACGCGGGCGACGCGTTGTTCGAGGCGTGCTACCTGCCCGAGTTCCGCGAGAGCGCCCGGGTCCTCCGCGAGGAGTACGGCGGCTCGTTCGAGCGCTTCTGGGATGACGTGCGTTCGCGTCCGTTCGGCACGAAGCACGACGACGGCGTGCTGTTGAACAGCTGGTGCATGGCCGCCTGCTACTCGGCCGAGCCGGACGGAACGGTCGTGCTCCCCTTCGAGACCGATTCGGGAAGGCTCATCGACGACGTGTGGCAGCGCTGGCTCGAGTGGGATCCGGTGAGGATGGTGCCTCGCCATGCCGAGGGGCTCCGGTCGATGCGGGCGATCTGGGTCGACGCCGGCAAGAAGGACGAGTTCTACTTGGACGACGGGGCGGTCGCGATCTCCAAGGAGCTGTCGGCCATCGGCGCCGAGCACACGCTCGAGCTGTTCGACGGCGGGCACATGTCGATCGGCTACCGCTACCCGCGTGCTCTCGCGTTCCTGGCGAACGCGCTGGCGGTTTGAGCCGAGGCGTTTCGATGCCGATGTGCGAGAGTGGAACGCTGGCCCCCCGGCGCCAAGGAGAGCAGTCGTGAGCGACCGATCGACCTTCGTCCTCCCTCCGCCCCCAGACTCGGCCGCGCCCGCGCCTGCGAGCCACCGGTCTCGGCTGGCGGCCTTGCTCGCGGGGGCGCTCGCCGTTGCCCTCGTCGCGACCGGAGTCTTCCTGTTCCGGGGAGGAGGACGGGCCGAGGCCGTGCCGCTGGCGCTGGCCTTCGCCGAGGGCGAGTCCGAGAACTACACGATCTCGCAGTCGATCGAAGGGGATCTTTCCCTGAGCGGGTTCGGGGGCGAGATCCCCGAAGGCTTCGCAGGCATGCATCTCATGCTGGACATGTCCGAGACGGTCACGTGGGACGTCCTCTCGGTGGATGCTGACGGGGTGGCCACGATCTCGGTCACGACCTCGGACGCCAGTGCCTCGATCAACGGTTTCGAGGCCCCTTCGTCGGAGCTGGCGGGTCCTCCGGTCGAGATGCGCGTGGCGCCGGACGGACGCATCCTTTCGATCGAAGACGTGTCCTTCGCGGATGTCGAGAGCGGCGGACTGCCCGGTCAGGGCAGCCTGCCCGGGATGAACCAGGTCACGCCGCTCCTGCCCGAGGACGGCGCTCCCGTCGCGCCGGGCGACACGTGGGACGCGTCCTACTCGCAGGACTTCCCGTTCGCCGAAGGATCGATCGACTACGACGTGCACAGTACCTACCTGCGGAACGAGGAGATCGGCGGCGTCGACGCCGCGGTGATCCGGTCCACGATGACCGTTCCGATCGACCTCAGCTTCCGGATGAAGGATCTCGCGGCGTTCATCGAAGAGCAGGAGGGCGTCTCGGAGAAGGACCTATCGGAGCTGCGTCACGCGACGATGGCGTTCGAGGGGACCCTCGAGTTCGATATGACCAGCTTCGTCGACTTCGAGGCGCAGAAGCTCCTGAGATCGGAGAGCGCGGGAACGTTCGACTTCACGATGGAGTTCGCCGGCTTCCCGGACTTCGAGGGCGCGCTGAGCGTCGACGACGGGACGTTCACCCAGGAGATGACGATCCCCTAGGGCCCCGACGGATCGCCCTCGATGCCGCCGGTGAGCACGACGACGCCATCGGCGTCGAGCACCCGCACGGTCGAGTAGCCGCTCAGGTCCTTGTTGGCGAACTGGTGGAAGACCTCGGCGCCGCCGTCCGCGTCCAGCTCGGTGATGCGACCGGCGCGGAGCACCTGACCCGCCGCGTTCAGCAGCTGGACCCGGTAGGGGAGCTTGTTCGTCGCCTGGGGACCCAGGCCGTTCACGATCACCATCGAGAAGTCCAGGAAGTTCGGGGATACGAGCTGCAGGACCGCTCCCCCGCCGCCCTGGCCTTCGGGGGTGGGCGCCAGCGGGCCGAGGTGGAACTGCTCTTCCGGCAGGTCCTGCCCGGGAGGAACCACGTTGCGGATCGCCGTCACGAAGCGCTCGATCGCCGCCTGGCTCTCGCGCTCCAAGCTTTGGACCCGGTCTTCGAAGCGGTCGGCGCGGCCGGCCATCGCGGCTCCCCATCCCAGGCTCGCGACCGCCACCATCGCGGCGACGATCGACGCGGCCGTGGTCCGGGCGCGGCGCGGCGTCCCGGGTAGGCCGGCGACGTGGCGGACGCGCTCGACGATCTTCTCGCCGAGACCGTGGGGCACCGGAACCGGCGCCAGGGCGAACGCGAACGTCGCCGCGGCCTGCCCGAGCTCCGAGGCCTCCTTGCGGCATCCGGCGCACCAGCGGAGGTGTCGCTCGACCTCGTCGCGCTCGGCGGGAGAAAGGACGCCGATAGCGAGCTCGGGAAGAAGCTCCCGGACACCGAGACAGGTCACGGCCATTCCTTGTCCTGGTTCGCGCGGCGGACCTTGATCAGTGCCGTTCGCAGACGCGTCTTTACCGTGCCGAGCGGGATCCCGTCGTCCTGCGCGATCTCTCGCGCGGTGAGACCACCGAAGTAGGCCCGCACGAGGAGGCGCTTCTCAGCGTCTGAGAGCGACTCGAGCGCGCGGATCGCCGCGTCGCGCTCCATCAGGGGCTCGTCCTCGTCCGCGCTCAGCGTCTCGGGAACCTCGTCGACGAGGACCAGGTGCGGTTTCGTCACGCCGGTCTCACGCCGGAGCCGGTCGACGGCGAGGTTGTGCGCGATCGTCATGAGCCACGTCGAGAGCCGGCCGCGGGCGGGATCGAATCGGGCGGCCTTGCGCCACGCGGCGAGGAAGACGTCCTGGGTCAACTCTTCCGCCGCCTCGGCGCTCCCGAGCAGGCGCAGGCCGAGCGTGAAGATCGGCCGCGCGTATCGCGCGTAGAGCTGTCGGACTGCGTCTTCGTTCCCGGCAAGGAGCCCCTCCACCAGCTGCTGCTCCTCGCGAGCGAGGAGCGGTCCTTCTGGTCGACCGGCCACTCGGTCTCCTCCAGGTATACGGGCTCGCGGTCGGCACGAGCTTG
Organism: Actinomycetota bacterium; assembly: GCA_040902755.1. GTDB lineage: Bacteria > Actinomycetota > UBA4738 > UBA4738 > HRBIN12 > CALGFI01. Next base: position 3,653 of record JBBDWS010000058.1, on the reverse strand, counting down.
CCGATCCGAGGCGTCCATGATGCCACGTCCGCCCCGTTCCCCGACGCGGCCGATACGTGCGTCCGCTCGCCCGAGCGCCCGGGTCAGCGGAGCACGCGCCCGGGTGGGATGATGCGGGCGTGCGGGCGGTCCGACGTTTCCTCGCCGTCGCGTGCCTCGCGTTCGGGGCCGCGCTCACGGTCGTGCCCGCCGGCGCCCAGGAGCTCTCCGATTCGATCCTGGAGATACGGATCGAAGGCGTGGTCGACCCCTTCGTCGCGGACTACGTCGAGAACGCGATCGCCGACGCCGAAGACGAGGGTGCCGCGGCCGTCCTGCTGACGATCGACACGCCGGGCGGCCTCATCTCCTCGATGCGGCAGATCACCCAGGCGATCTTGAACGCCCGCGTTCCCGTCATCGGGTACGTGTCGCCCGAGGGCGCGCGCGCGGCCTCGGCCGGGACGTTCATCCTGCTCGCCTGCCCGATCGCCGCGATGGCGCCCGCGACCAACGTCGGCGCCGCGCAGCCCGTCGGGCTCTCCGGGGCGATCGCGTCGGAGAAGGCGGTCAACGACGCCGCCGAATCCATCGTCTCCATCGCCGAGCGCCAGGGCCGCAACGCCGAGTGGGCGGAGAGCGCCGTTCGCGAAGCAGTGAGCGCGTCGGCGGAGGAAGCCCTTCGGCTCGACGTGATCGACCTGATCGCCCCGGACGTCCCGACGCTGCTCGCCGAGGTCGACGGAACGACGATCACCGTCGAAGGCGGCGAGGAGGTCACGCTCGACGTCGCCGGCGCGACGATCCGAGAGCGGGGGCTCGGCGCGTTCGTGGGCTTCCTCCACGCGCTCCTGGATCCGAACCTCGCGTTCCTGTTCTTCTGGCTCGGCCTCGCGTTGATCTCGATCGAGTTCTTCATCCCCGGCGGGATCGCCGGCACCTCGGGCGGGATCATGCTCGTCGCCTCGCTCGTCGCGCTCGGGATGCTCCCCGTACAGCTGATCGGCGTCGCGTTGCTGCTCGCCTCCATCGGATTCTTCATCCTCGAGATCCTGCATCCGGGGATCGGGGTCCCGGCCGTCGCGGGCGTGATCACGCTCATTCTCGGCGGGTGGTACCTGTTCGACTCCTCGGTCCCGAACGTGCGGGTCTCGCCGCTCGTGATCGTGCCTGTTGCGGCGTTCGCGGCGTTCTTCTTCCTCTTCATCGTCCGCTCGGCGCTGCAGCTGCGGCGTAGGCGGGTCGTCTCCCGCGACGAGCACCTGGTCGGCACGGAAGGAACGGTCGTTCGCGACCTCGGCCCGATCGGCATCGTGCAGGTCGCGTCCGAGGAGTGGACGGCCGAGGCCGTCCGTGGCACGCCGAAACAGGGCGACCGGGTCCGGGTCGTCGCCATGGAAGGACTCAGGCTGAAGGTCGAGCCCGCGGAAGAGGCGGCGCCGCATGCCGCTGAGACCGCGGAAGGGAGGCAGAAGTGATCCCGCTGGCGATCGGTGTTGGCGTGGTGGTGTTGGTGCTGGCGATCCTGGCGCCGCAGGCGATCCGGATCGTTCGCGAGTACCAACGCTTGATGGTGTTCCGGCTCGGGCGGGCCCTCGGCGCGAAGGGTCCCGGCCTCGTCATCCTGATCCCGTTCGTCGACAAAGGGGTCCTCGTGGATCTTCGCGAGCTCTACCTCGAGATCCCGCACCAGACCGCGATCACCGAGGATAACGCGTCGATCTCGATCGACTTCATCGTGTTCTACCGGGTGATCGACGCCGTGATGTCGATCATCGAGGTCGGGAACTTCGCGGGGGCGGCCCAGAACATCGCGTCCACAACGCTCCGTTCGGTCGTCGGCGATATGGCGCTCGACGAGGTTCTCGCCAAGCGCGAGCAGATGAACGAGATCCTACGCGTGAAGCTCGACGAGGTGACCGAGCGCTGGGGCGTGAAGGTCACGAACGTCGAGATCCGCGAGATCACGCCGCCGCCGCAGGTGCTCGACGCGATGACGCGGCAGATGTCCGCAGAGCGGACTCGACGGGCGGTCGTCACCGAGGCCGACGGAGCCAAGCAGGCGGCGATCACGGTCGCCGAGGGGAACAAGCAGTCCGCCATCTTGAACGCCGAGGGCGACCGGCAGGCCGCGATCCTTCGCGCCGAGGGCTTCTCGCTGGCGCTCACCAAGATCTACGAGGCCGCGAGGAACATCGACGCGAACACGATGAGCCTGCAGTACCTGGAGGCGCTCAAGCAGATCGGCGCGTCGCCCTCCACGAAGTTCGTGATCCCGGTGGAACTGTCGACGCTGCTGTCCGGGATCGCCGGTCTCGCCGGCCGCTCGTTCGGAGACGGTGACGGCAGCCGGCGCGAGGGCGCCTCCTCGCCCTAGGCCGCGTGAGGGGAACCGCGTCCGCCCCGACGGTGTAGCTCCTGTGGAAAGCGGTGAAGTGGAGGGCCATACCACCCGGGGATGACGGGGGCGATCCCGGTCGGCGACGGCACCGGCGAGGGGAACGGCAAGACGGTCACCTCGGGGGGTTTGGCTTCGTACCGGCCACCGTCCGAACCGGACGCACAGGCCCTGGCTTCGCAGCCGGCGACGACCGAAGCCTCCACGAACGCGGTCGGCTGGGTCGCCGGCGCGGCCATCGGCCTCGCGGTCGGGCTCGCGGGCGGACTGCTCGTGCGGCGCCGGGGCGGTGCGAGCGCGTAGCGACGAAGCCGAACGTCAGTCGGGGACGACGATGCTCGCCTGCCGGAGCTGCAGCGTGAGGTCGTGGGTGTCGGTCGAGGCCGCGAGCGCCGCCTCGACCGAGACCTTCCCGTCCTTGACGAGCTGCAGCAGGCTCTTGTCGAACGTGACCATGCCGTAGTACTCGCCGTCCGCGATGACCTCGTGGATCTCGGACGTGCGGTCCGGGTCGGCGATCCGTTCCGCGATGCGCCCGGTGTTGATCAAGATCTCGTGGCACGGGACGAGCCCGCCGGCGATCGACGGAACGAGCCGCTGACACACGATCCCGCGCAGCGCGCCGGCGAGCGTCAACCGGACCTGTCCTTGCTGGTACGGCGGGAAGAAGTCCAGGATGCGGTTGACGGTCTCCGTCGCGTCGATGGTGTGCAACGTCGAGAGCACGAGGTGACCGGTCTCGGCCGCCTGAAGAGCCGCGCGCACCGTCTCCGTGTCGCGCATCTCGCCGATCAGGATCACGTCGGGGTCCTGACGGAGGGCGGCACGCATCGCCGACGCGAAGTCCTCGGTGTCGTTGCCGATCTCACGCTGATTGATCGACGCCTGATCGTCGTGGAAGAGCACCTCGATCGGGTCCTCGATCGTCACGATGTGGCACTGCCGCTGGTGGTTCACGTGCTCGATCATCGCGGCGAGGGTCGTCGTCTTGCCCGAGCCCGTCGGCCCGGTCACCAGGACGAGACCACGCTGCTCGCCGGCGAGCGAGCGGATCGACTCGGGCAGTCCCATCTCCTCGAACGACGGACCGCCGAAGCGGAGCTTCCGCAGCACCGCGGAGGCCGAGCCCCGCTGGCGGAACACGTTCACGCGGAAGCGGCCGAAGCCCGGGAGCGAGTACGCGAAGTCGACCTCACCCGCCGTCCGGAAACGCTCGCGGCGGTTCTCGGGCACGATCGCCTCGGCGATCGCCTCGGTCTCGGCGTTCGTGAGCGGC
>JBBDWS010000057.1:0-5178 GCA_040902755.1 Actinomycetota bacterium | reverse complement strand
CAGCCCGACGGGATCGCGCTCGCGGAAGAAGGGTCGATGTTCGTCGGCTGCTACCGGCCCGACACCATCTTCCGGGTGAGCCCCGATGGTTCTGTAGCGGTGTTCGCCGAGGACCCGGACGGCGTGATCCTGAACCAACCCACGAACGTGGCGTTCGCCGGCCAGGGCCTTTCCCGGCTCGTCGTGTCGAGCCTCGGCGGCTGGAGCCTCATCGCCGCCGATGCCAGTGTGGGAGGCCTGCCGCTCCGCTATCCCACGCTCTGAACGACCGGTTTGTCTGCCATCAACGCGAGGTTGTTGCCGTCCGGGTCCGTGAAGAAGGCCATCCACAGCTCCGAGGTTCCATCCCGATGGATCAGGTGAGGCGGGTCCAGGAAGGTGACCCCGCGTTCGCCGAGGACGGCGAACGCCTCGTCGATGTCCGCCACGGTGAAATTGATCATGCCGCGCGATCGGTAGGCCTCGGTTTCCGGAGCACCGAGATACAGCCGAACACCGCCGCAATCGAAGAACGCCATCGACTGCCCTTCCACGCGGAACAGGAACGGGATACCGAGCACGTCTCGGTAGAACTCGACCGATCGGTCGACATCCGCCACGCTCATGTGGATCTGCCCGATCGAACCGAGACCTTGGAACGCCATCGCCCCTCCCTTCGATGTTCGCGCAAGCATGACGCCGTTGGACGATCCGCGCCGAACGTCACAGCGGCAGTCTGAACTCGTACCGGACGGTCACGTCAGCCGGGCGACGAGGAGTGCGGCCGCGAGCAGCGGCATCGCCAGCGAGAACCAGCGGAGCGCCGTCTCGGGCACCGCCCGGATCGACGTCGCGTCGAGCGGTTCGGTCGAGCCGTCGGCAAGGACGAGCTCGCCATGCACGTCCCGCACGCTTCGTCGCATCCGACGCACCGGCGTCGAGAGCGTCCGCTGCCCGCCGGAGATGGCCGCGCACGCCGCTGCGGCCAGGACGGCCTCGACGCGGATGGCGCCGGTCTGGGCGAAGTACGCGGTAAGCACCGGGAACGCGCCCCACGCGAGCGAGAACCACAGGTCCGAATGGACGGCTCCGCCGAACAGCTCGAGGTTGTAGGCGACCACGAGGAAGGCGCCGGTCACGATGAACACCCACAACCAAGGCGAAACCTCGACGGATCCGTGGATCCCGAGCCCCACTGCGGCCGCGAGCCCGGCCACCGCGATCGCTCGGAGCACGCCGTCCGGGATCCTCGTTCGGAGCGGTCGTCCGTTCAGCTCGTCGAGCGCGTGAGCGGCGAGCCCCATCGCGAAGAGGAAGGCAGCGAGCGTCTCGAGCAGCCAGCCGACCCGAACCTCGGGTGCGAGGGCCGCACCGATGACGACGTAGGAGAGGTGCCACAGGGTGTACGGCGGGTGCAGCAGCGACCAGTAGTCGCGCCATCCCCCCGGCGACAGCGCGTAGAACGCCGGGCGATCTCTCGTCTCAGGCATCAGTGAGCGCGGTCGCCTTCGTCCCCCACGTCACGACGGCCGAATCCATCGTCATCCGCTTCGTGCGCACCAGCCTCATGCCGGCGTCCTGCCACATGCGTACCTGGACCGGGAGCGGATACCGCCGGGTGAACTCGGTGATGCTCGGCCCGAGGAACCTTGCGGTCCGGAACCACGCGTTCGAGACCGAACCACCCATCAACGGCATCACGCCGCGGGTGTAGGCGGACCAGCCGGCGTGGAGCCAAGGATCCTGCGGCGTGTGGAACTCCAGTCCCGCCATCACCCCGCCCGGCCGGAGGACGCGAGCGAGCTCTCGAAGGGTGGCGGCCGGGTCGTCGACGTACCGGAACAGGTACGTGAAGGTCACCGCGTCGAACGTCTCGTCGGGGAACGGGAGCGCCTGCGCCTGCCCGAGCACGAAACGCACCCGGTCCTCCAGCCCGGCGTCGCGAACGGCCGCCAGTCCTCGCCGAACCATCGCGGGGCTCTGGTCCAGGCCGACCACGCGGACGTTCTTCCGGACGAGCTCGCGAGCGACCAATCCCGTGCCGGACGCGACGTCGAGCACCCAGGAACCGGGGATGGCATTGACCCGGGAGACGAGGAACCGTCGCCACCTCGGATCCTGGCCGAGCGAGAGGACCGCGCCCATCCGGTCGTACTCGGGCGCGATGCCGGAGAACAACGTTCGCGCCTGGCGACTGCGCTCTGGATCCATCGCCGGTCGAGCCTACGACGGCGCGAGCAGGTCGGGGAGCTCGGCGATCGAGCCGAGCTCGAGGTCCGGCGTTCCCGAGGCGGCCGCGAGATCTTGCTCGCGGAACTTCCCCGTTCGCACGAGGACACCTCTCAGCCCGGCGGCCTGCGCACCCAGCACGTCGTTCACCACATCGTCACCCACCATCGCGGCGCGATCCGCGGGCACGCCGAGCTCGGAGAGCGCGGCCGCGAAGTGCTCCCCGGCGGGCTTGCCGCACACCACCGCGCGCGTGCCGGCGGCCTCCTCGAGCCCGGCGACGTAGGCCCCGCCGTCGAGCTGCCATCCATCGCTCGTGCGCCAGTACAGATTCCGGTGCATGGCAACGAGCGAGGCTCCGTCCATCAGCATGCGGAACACGCGGTTCATCGTCGGATAGTCGAACCCCTCGAACGCGCCCCCAAGCACCACGACGTTCGCGTTCGCATCGGCATCGACCAGGCGCACGCCCTCGAGGTCTACACGCGCGTCCCCGTCGGACAAGAGGAAGACCGCGGCGCCGGGATGCGCCTCGCGCAGGTGGGCAGCCGTGGCGACCACCGCCGTCACGATCTCACTCGGCGCGACGACGAGGCCGGCGTCCGACAGGGTCTCGGCGAGGGCGGTGCGGGTGTGCGTGGTCGTGTTGGTGATCAAACGGAACGGGACGCCGTGCGCTCGAAGCCAGGCGAGGGTCTCGACGGCGCCCGGAAGCGGCTCCCAGGAGATCGTGAGCACACCGTCGACGTCGAGGAGGATGCCGTCGATCTCGGCCACGGCGGGGAGTCTAGTCCGGGAGGCTCTTCGCTCGGTCGAGATCGATCCCGAGGCGACGCCGCAGTCGTTCCAGCTCGTCGGTCCCGCGACCGCGCTCGCGCCGGCGCCACTCCTGGTAGGGCCCGATGTATCGGTATCGCGGTGGGAGCAGTGGGCGTAACGCGCGGATCGCCATGAAGCCCGCGCGCATCCCCGCTCGTTGTCTCGATGTCGGCTCGAAGCCGTAGGCCTCGCGGAGCGAGGGAGGCAACGTGGCGAACGCCAGACGGGAAACTGCCTTCAACACCGGGCGCCACTCCGCGTCCTTCGGCGGGTCCCGGAAAAGTCCCGCGACGCGATCGGCGGCCTCGGTGACACGGAGGATCCCCGAAGACTCGACACCACGGAGGTACGCACGCAGAGCCGGGACGGTCGGCGGGATGAGCGAACGCGGAACGTGAACCATCTCGGCCGCGAGCATCTGCTCCTCGTGGAACCGCTGACGACCGGCGTCATCCAGCTTTCCCACCGTGAGCTCCTCGAACAGCAGGGCGCTGTCCACGAGACAGGCGTGCACGTAGAGGAGGAGGTCGGGATCTGTCGCGTCGTACGGCAGACCGGTCACGTCGTCGGTGCCACGGATGCGCGCGTGGACCTCGTTGATCCTGTCCGCGGCGGCGCGCGCCTGTGTCTTCGTTCCGAACGTGATCGTGTACGTCAGGATCAGCGTGCGCTGCAGCCGGCGCCAGGGGTTGCGCTCGTAGAAGCCGGTCTCTCGAGCGCCGGCGATGACGAGCGGGTGGGCGGCCTGCATGAGCACGGCACGTGCGCCGCCGAACAGCACGGTGATCTCGCGGTGTACCCGCCAGGAGACCGAACGTGGTCCGAAATAGCCGAGATCGTCGCCATTCGCCATCGATGCACCGTAGCAGCGGATCCGCTGTCCCCCGATCGGAGCCTGGACACGCCGAGTCGGAGACGGAAGAATCGGGCGCCTCTACCCCATGATCCTGTTCATCTCTGCGATCGCGCTCGCCATCACCCTCGGCTTCGTGTTCGGCGGACACCTCCGAGGGCTCGGAGAGCTGCGTCTGCGGTGGTGGGGGCTGGCCATGGGAGGCCTGGCTCTTCAGTTCATCCCCCTCCCCGAGGGAAGTGGCGGCAGGGACCTGATCGTTCGGACGGCCGTTCTCGTCGCCTCCTATCTGCTGCTTCTTACGTTCGGAGCCGTGAACATCAGACTGCCGGGGATGCCGCTGGTGCTGCTCGGGCTGGCGGCCAACCTCATCGTGATCGGAGCAAACGGCGGCATGCCGGTGGGCGCCGACGCGCTGCGTGATTCCGGGCAGGCCGAGCTGATCCCCCAACTCCAGGAGGCGGGGGCCGACAAACATCACCTGTTGAGCGACGGTGACGTCCTGACCCCACTCGCGGACGTGATTGCGGTGCCAAAGCCCATCGGCCAGGCGATCAGCATCGGTGACGTCTTCCAGTACGCCGGCTTGATGTGGCTGGTGTTCGCCGCTATGCGGGGACGGATTCCGTCGAGCCAGATGGCGTCGGAACCGTACCGGGGGAAGCACCGTCGAGGGGAGCAGCCGGCCCTCGCTCCGGACCCGGGGCCGCCGGTGACTCTTCCTGCAGCCATGACGTCGGGAACCGAACCGTGATCGTCGCGCCCTCGCCGGGTGCGCTCTCCAACCTCAACGTTCCGCCACCGACCGTGGCACGCTCACGCATCATCGTCATGCCGTAGTGACCCTCGGGCTCCGGTGCGTCCGCGTCGAACCCGACCCCGTCGTCGCGGAGAACGAACTCGACCTCGTCGCCATCGGGCTTGACCGTCAGCCACATGTTCGATGCCTCGGCATGCTTCAGCGAGTTCATCACTCCCTCGCGAGCGATGTGGTACAGCAGGAGCGCGATCGGGGCCGGCAGCTCCACCTCGTCGATGTCGGTGTGGAATTGGACCTCCGCGTCACGGCCGGCGTCCGCGATGAAGCTGTGAAGGGCCTCGCCGAGTCCAGCCCGGCCGAGCGGTGAACGATGCAGGTCGCGGATCAGCGCACGGATCCGGTCGGACGTGCGGTTCTTCGTGTCCTTGATCTCGGCGAGGAGCTGCCCCGTGTCGCCGAGCCTCCCCGAATCGAGATGGCGCCTCGCCACATCGACTTGGATCGACAGGCGGAAGAGGAGCTGCGCCAAGTCGTCGTG
>JBBDWS010000056.1:21623-33550 GCA_040902755.1 Actinomycetota bacterium | reverse complement strand
TTCTTGAGCAACGCCACGATCTCGGCACCCGCGTCGCGCGTCCGGGCGTAGAGCCGTTCGAGCGTCGGCTCGTCGACGAGCTCGACCAGGGGCTTCCCGTCGACGGTGGCATGCCGAGGGAGCGAAACCATCGCCTCGCCGTGCGATCCGAGCGTCATCGCCTCGACTCCCAGCGGGGAGACACCGAGCTCCTCGGCGATGAAATAGCGGAGCCGCGCCGAATCGAGGACCCCCGCCATGCCCATGACGCGCTCCTTCGGGAAGCCCGACACCTCCGCCGCGAGGAAGGTCATCTCGTCCAGCGGGTTCGTCACCACGATCACGATCGCGTCCGGAGAGCCGGGGACGATCCGCTCTACGACCTCACGGACGATCCCGGCGTTCTTGCCGAGCAGGTCCATCCGGCTCATCCCGGGCTGGCGTGGGAACCCCGCGGTGATCACGACGACGTCCGAGCCCGACGTGTCAACGTAGTCGTTCGTGCCGGTGATCGCGGGCTCGAACCCAACGACGGGGGACGACTCCTTCAGGTCGAGCGCCAGACCCTGCGGCAACCCCTCGACGATGTCGATCAGCACGACCTCGGCCAAGCCGCGCTCGACGACACGCATCGCCGTCGTCTGCCCGACGAAGCCACTTCCGACGACCGTGACGCGCATCGGCGACATCCTACCGAGGTGGCTCGGCGGCGAGCCGCACGACGACGGCATCGGCGACCGCCGACGTGCCGGCGGCGCCCGGATCGTCCCGCGTCGGCTTCAGGTCGTAGGTGACCGTCCGTCCCTCGGCGATGACCGCCGCGACGGCGGCCTCGAGCCGGTCCCCGGCATCGATCTCGCCGAGGTGGCGGAGCATCATGGCTCCCGAGAGCATCAGGGCCATCGGGTTCGCGCGATCGGTTCCCCGGTACCGAGGCGCGCTGCCGTGCGTGGCCTCGAACACCGCGATGCGATCCCCGAAGTTCGCGCCGGGCGCGAGCCCGAGACCACCGACGAGACCGGCACACAGGTCGGACAGGATGTCCCCGTACAGGTTCGGGAGCACGAGCACGTCGTAGTCCTCGGGACGCTGGACCAGCTGCATCGTGAGGTTGTCGATGATCCGATCCTCGAATCCGACGTCCGGGTTCTCGGCGGCCACCCGGTGGGCGGTCTCCAGGAACAGGCCGTCGGAGAACTTCATGATGTTGGCCTTGTGCCCGGCCGTGACCTTCCTCCGGCCGTGCGCTCGTGCGTACTCGAAGGCGAAGCGCGCGATGCGCTCGCTCGCGCCCTCGCTGATGGATTTGATCGACAGCCCGGAGTCCTCGCGCACCCGTTTGCCGGTCGTCCGGTGGATGAACGCGATCAGCTCGGTGGTCTCGGGGGCGTCGCGTTCGAACTCGATGCCGGTGTAACTGTTCTCGGTGGTCTCTCGGACGATCGTCACGTCCACGCCTTCGTACCGGGAACGAACGCCCGGATACCACCGGCACGGCCGCACCGCCGCGTATAGCTCGAGCGCGACCCGCAGCGCGACGTTGACGCTCCGCATCCCCGTCCCCACCGGGGTGGTCACCGGCCCTTTCAGGGCGACGCGGTTGGTCCTGATCGAGTCGAGGACGCGGCCGGGCAGGGGCGACCCCTCGCGCTCGGCGACCTCGGCCCCGGCCTCCTGCACGTCCCACTCGATCGGGACCCCGGTCGCCTCGACCGCGCGACGAGCCGCCGAGATCAACTCGGGCCCGACGCCGTCGCCGGGGATCAGGGTCACCCCGTACGCCACGCGCGCCTCCAGTGCTCGAAAACGAGTCCGATGCCCCGCGTTCCCGTAGGCGCGGTAGGCTCGGTCCCGGCAAGGATAGTGGCCGGAACCCGCCGCCCGGCCCGACGAGGGAGTCGCCGGTGACCGAGAAAGGCCTTCGCGAGATCGTCGCCGCGAAGACGCGCGTCTCCGACATCGACGGCGAGAACGGCCGGCTCTGGTACGTCGGCTATCCGATCGAGGAGCTCGCGGAGCGGTGCACGTACGAGGAGGTCGTCCACCTCCTGCACCGGCTGCGGCTCCCCACCCAGGCCGAGCTGGACGAGATCGACGACTTCATGGTCGAGCAGCGCGATCCGTCGCCATTCATCACGGATCTCATGCCGACCCTCGCGCAGCAGACCTCGCCGATGTCGATGCTCCGCACGAGCGTCTCGGCGGCCTCGGCCTACGACCCCGACGGCTGGGACAGCTCGCCTGAGGCCAACGAGCGCAAGGCGCTCCGGCTGATCGCCCGCACGCCCACGTTCCTGGCGATGTATCACCGGCTGCGGACCGGCCAGGAGATCGTGCCCCCGCACCTCAAGCTCCCCCACGCGGCCGACTTCCTGTACATGCTCACCGGCGTCGAGCCGTCGCAGGAGGACGCCGACACCCTCGACACCACGTTCACGCTCTACGCCGACCACACCATGAATGCCTCGACCTTCACGGCACGGATCATCGCCTCGACGCTCGCCGACATGCACTCGGCCATCACCGGCGCGATCGCCGCGCTGAAAGGACCGCTCCACGGAGGGGCGAACGAGGAAGCCATGAAGATGCTCGAGGAGATCGGCACGCCCGATCGCGCGGAGGCCTACGTGCAGGATCGGCTCGCCCGCAAGGAGAAGATCATGGGGTTCGGGCACGCCGTCTACAAGACGATGGACCCCCGCGCGCGGATCCTCAAGCGTCTGTCCCGCGAGACGGGCGAGCGCCACGGCGACCTGCACTGGTACGAGATCTCCGAGGAGGTCGAGCGGGTCGCGATGAGCGAGAAGTCCCTGAACCCCAACGTCGACTTCTACGCCGCGAGCGTGTACCACATGCTCGGGATCCCCACCGACCTCATGACGCCGATCTTCGCGCTCGCCCGGATGGCGGGCTGGACGGCGCACGTTCGGGAGCAGTACGCGGACAACCGCGTGATCCGTCCGAGCTCCGAGTACGTCGGACCGCGCGACCAGACCTGGATCCCGATCGAGGATCGCGCCTGAGCGAAGGCACGTGCTTGCCATGACGCCCGGCGGCTGAAAGCCTACGTTCGTCCAGGTCGGAAACGGGATCAGGGAGGAAGGTGTCTCGGATGCTCTCGCAGGCAGATGAAGCCGGCTCGGCCGTCCTGATCGTCGTGTGGGTGGCCTTCGCGGTCTTCTACCTCGCCTCGTTCTGGAAGGTCTACACGAAAGCCGGCCAGCCCGGTTGGGCGGCGCTGATCCCGATCTACAACTTCATCGTCCTTCTCAAGATCGTCGGACGTCCGATCTGGTGGATCCTGTTGTTCCTCGTGCCGATCGTGAACATCGTCGTGCTGTTCATCATCTACATCGACCTCGCGAAGTCATTCGGGAAGACCACGGGCTTCGGCGTAGGACTCGCGCTGCTCGGGATCATCTTCCTGCCCATCCTGGCGTGGGGCAGTGCGACCTATCGGGGACCGGCGGCCGGAACCGCATCGTCCGCGCTCCCACCCGCGATGGCGCCGCCGATGGCGCCGACCTCGTCGCCACCGCCGCCCGCTCCACCGCCGCCGCCCGCTCCTCCGGCCCCCGGTCTTTAGCTCGAGGGCACGTCAGCGCGCGTCGACGAGGGCCTCTGCGGCCGAGACCGTATTCAGCAGGAGCATCGCCGTGGTCATCGGTCCCACGCCCCCCGGGACGGGCGTGATCGCGCCCGCGACCTCCTTGACCTCGTCGAACTTCACGTCGCCGACGAGCCCGTGGTCCGTGCGATGAACGCCCACGTCGACGACGACCGCACCGGGCTTGACCATGTCGGCCGTGATCAGCTGGGGCCGCCCCGCGGCGGCGACGAGGATGTCGGCCCGGCGCGTCTGCTCGACGAGGTCGCGCGTTTTCGCATGGCAGATCGTGACGGTCGCGTTCCCGCGGATCGAGTCCTCGGCGAGCATGATCGAGAGCGGCGCGCCGACGAGCTCTCCGTACCCGACCACCACCACCTGCGCGCCCTCGAGCTCGATGCCGCTGCGCAGCAACAGCTCCACGATCCCGTACGGCGTGGCCGGTGGGAACGAGGGATCGCCTCGCACCATCAGCCCGACGTTGAGCGGGTGCAGGCCGTCGACGTCCTTGGCGGGGTCGATCGTCATCTGCACCGCCAGCTCGCTGATGTGTCGGGGAAGCGGAAGCTGGACGATGATCCCGTGGATCTCGGGATCGCGGTTGAGGCGCCGGATCGTGGCGAGCAGCTCACCCTCGGTCACGAATGCGGGAAGGTCGACCTGCTCCGACCGCACGCCGACGTCGGCCGAGGCCTTGTGCTTGGATCCGAGGTAGATCCGCGACCCCTCGTCGTCGCCGACCAGGACCGCGGCCAGGCCGGGTTGCACGCCGCGATCGACGAGCGCCATCACTCGTCCCGCGATCTCCGAACGGATCTGCGCGGACACCGCCTTTCCGTCCAGGATCGTGGCGCTCACGAGCGGACATCCTAACGGCGGTTGAGCCCGGCACGGCTTCAGTGACGGAAGTGCCGGCGACCGGTGACCACCACGGCCATGCCCCGCGCCTCGGCGACCGCCAGGACCTCCTCGTCGCGGATCGAGCCGCCCGGATGGATCACGGCCGTCACACCCGCGTCCGCCCCGACCTCCACCGCGTCGGGGAACGGGAAGAACGCGTCGCTTGCCATCGAAGAGCCCTTGGCACGGTCCCCGGCCTTGCGCACGGCGAGCCACGACGCGTCCACGCGAGACATCTGGCCCGCCCCCACCCCGACCGTGGCGCCGTCGCGCACCAGGACGATCGCGTTCGAGCGCACCCGGGCGGCGACCGGCCACGCAAGGAGCAGGTCGCGCCACTCGTCTTCGGTCGGCTCGCGAGCCGAGACGACCTGCATCTCCTCGCGACCCTCGGCGGCCCGGTCCCGGTCCTGCACGAGCGCGCCACCCGGAAGCTGGCGCACCTCGAGCCCTCCGGCTTCGGCGAGCGGAGCCTCGACGACCCGGAGACCCTTCCGCGCGGCGAAGGCGGCGAGGGCCCCGTCGGTGAACGAGGGGGCTACGACGGCCTCGGTGAAGACCTCGCGCATCGCCTCGGCCGCGGCCTCGTCGCAGGTCGCGTTGAACGCGACGATCCCTCCAAAGGCCGAGACGGTGTCGGATTCGAACGCCGACCGGTACGCGTCGGCGACATCGTCCCGCACCGCCGCGCCGCAGGGGTTGTTGTGTTTCACGATCACGCACGCGGTCGACGGAAGCCCCGAGGCGAGCCCGAACGCGGAATCGACATCGAGCCAGTTGTTGTACGACATCTCCTTGCCCTCGACGACCACGCGTGCTCCACGCAGGACGCCGACGCCGTCTCGTTCCGCGTACAGGGCGCCACGCTGGTGCGGGTTCTCGCCGTAGCGAAGGTCGGCGACCTTGCCGAGCGCCATCCCGAGGAAGGAGGGGAGCCCCTCGCCCGCATCCGCGAACCAGCCGGCGACCGCGGCGTCGTATGCGGCCGTGTGGGCGAACGCCTCGGCCGCGAGCGATCGCCGCGTGGCGAGCGACAGGCCGCCGCCGCGCCGCAGCTCGGAAAGGACCTCCCCGTATCGCGCCGGACTGACGACCACGCCGACCGACGCGAAGTTCTTCGCGGCAGCGCGAACCATCGCCGGCCCCCCGATGTCGATCTTCTCGATGACCTCGTCCGGCTCGGCGCCCGCGGCGACCGTCTCGCGGAAGGGATAGAGGTTGACGACGACGAGCTCGAACGGCTCGATGCCGTGTTCGGCCAGCTGTTCCTCGTGCGCGGGCTTCCGGCGGTCGGCCAGGATCCCCGCGTGGATCCGCGGATGCAGCGTCTTCACGCGTCCCTCGAGCATCTCGGGGAAGCCGGTCACCTCCTCCACGGGCGTGACGTCGATCTCGGCTTCGCGGAGCGCCGCGGCCGTCCCTCCCGAGGAGACCAACCCGACGCCCAGCTCGGTCAGTCCGCGCGCGAGCTCGACGACACCGGTCTTGTCGTAGACGGCCAGCAGCGCCCGTCGAACGGGACGCACCTCCGTCACGCTGGTGCCTCCGTCGAAGCGGCTCACGCCGGTGCCTCCTCGAACACGCGAACCACGCGCCCGTCGACCCGGATCCGGCCTTCGACGAGCGCGCGAACCGCCGCGGGGAGCAGGCGGTGCTCGACATCGTGAACCCGGGCCTCGAGCGCGTCCCAGTCGTCGTCGGGAAGGACGTCGATCGCTTCCTGGAACACGATCGGTCCGTGGTCCACCTGCTCGTCGACGAAGTGCACGGTCACCCCCGTGACCTTCACGCCCCAGGCGAGCGCGTCGGCGACGGACGTCGTCCCGGGGAACGCGGGCAGGAGCGCCGGGTGCACGTTCACCATGCGCCCTTCGAAGGCTCGAACGAGCTCGGTCCCGACGAGGCGCATGAAGCCGGCCAACGCGACCACGTCGACCGCACGCTCGCGGAGGAGGTCGAGCAGGGCGCGGTCATACTCGGCACGCCCCGCGTACGTCTTCGGATCCAGAACGACCGCATCGACATCTCGAGCGCGAGCCCGCTCGAGCGCGCGTGCATCGTTGCGGTCGCTCACGACGACCGCGATCCACGGGCCGACGACGGGGTCGTCCAGTAGCGCCTGGAGGTTCGTTCCCCCGCCCGATCCAAGGACCGCCACCCGCGCCTCCGCCACGGCGCGCACCGTAGGCATCGCGCGTCCGGCCGTCAACACGCTTGCCAGCACGAGACGGGCGGTACCCTTCCGACGTGCCGGGCGAAGAAGGCGCGACCCGAGGAACCGAACGCTGCAGCCTTCACGCGGCAAGTACCAGCGTGGCTCGCTGCGACGGCTGCGGCCGGGGGATGTGCCTCGCCTGCGCGATCCCCGTGCGAGGGGGGACCCTCGGTGTGGAGTGCCTCTCGTCGGCGCTCGGACCTCACGCGGTTCCGGCGGAGGCCGCACCGATCGAGCCCGGGGGCACCGCCCGCACGCTGGCGCGCGTCGCCTTCATGGTCGCCGTGCTGGCGTCGATCCTTCCCTGGAGCCGGTTCGGGGCCGGAGCCGAGCCCTTCGGGGCATGGAGCCGGTCGCCGACGTGGTCGATGGTCGCCGCCATCGCCGCCGTGGCGGGCCTCGCGCTGTCGGTCGCTCGCCGGTTCGCGAGGAACCCCAGGCCCGCGTGGGACCTGCTCCTGGCGGTCGCCGGTGCCTTCGTGGTCTCGGCGTCGGCACTCGCGCTGCTCCGGCCACCGGAGTTCACCTCGCCGTGGGTCGGGCCGTGGGCGGCCCTCGTCGCGGGGCTGATCGCTGCCGGAGCATCCGTTTCGGCCCGGCGAAAGGCTCGCGAGCACGAGCCTGCGCATGTTTGACTCCGCGCCGAGCGGGGTGTTCGATAGGTTGCCGGCGTGAGGCCGGGTGAGCCTGGTACCTGACCGTTGGGGAAGCTGGAAAGGAGCGCCATGTCACAGGCGGGTGGATTCGACCTGTCGAAGATGTCGACGGCGAGCAAGATCTTGCTCGGCGCCGGGGTCCTGTACCTGATCGACCTGTTCCTACCGTGGAACCGCCTATGCGTTGACGCAGGGCCGCTCGGCGACATCTGCGGCTCGGCGAACGGCATGGCGGGCATCGGGATCTTGAACCTGCTCCTCGTGCTCGCCCTGGTCGTCTGGGAGGGGATGGCCATGGCCAACGTCGACATCAAGGCGCCGCGGGCCCTCATCAGCGCCGCGCTCGCCGGCGGGATCCTCCTGTTCACGATCTTGAAGATCCTGGTCGACTTGGAGGCCATCTACCTGTTCGCGTGGCTCGGCCTGCTCCTCGCCCTGGCGATCGGCTACGGCGGCTGGATGCGCTGGCAGGAGCACCAGGCGGGCGGCGGAACCGGCGGCATGGCGATAGGTCCGCCCACCGACACGAGCGGCGGATTCACCAGCTAGCTTCGATCGTCCTTCGATCGAAACGTTCGATCCACTCGAGGGGGCCCCGCCCCCCCGGCCGGGCCCCCCACCCCGCCCCCTCTCGGGCCTCCACGCCGGTTCCGCTTCCCCGATACCATGCCGGACGCCGTGAAGCCTTGCCTGTCATGCGCCTCGGAGGTCGAAGACGACGCGACCCGGTGTCCTCATTGCGGCACCGTCCTCGCCGCGGGTGATCGGGGCACGATCCCGGCGCCCCCCGCCGCCGACGAGGCGCTGCAGTATTCGCATTCGGGTCAGAGATTCCTCCTCGGCTACGGCACGGACTTCTTCGGCATCTGGGACCGGCAGGGGCCCGCGCAGCCCGTTTCCCGCTATCCACGAACCGACGACGGCTGGCGCGAGGCATGGCTCGCGTTCGTCGCGCAGGAGCCGAACAGCGCGGAGGTGGGCATCGCACCCACGAGATGGTCGTCCCCGGAGGCCACGGCCGCCACGCGCCCACCGGCGAACCGGATGGCGACCGCCAGCCTGGTCTTCGGGATCCTCGGCCTGCTGCTCGGCCCCTTTTCGATCCCCGCGCTCGTGCTCGGCTACCGGGCGCGGTCGGCGGGGGCCGCGCGGGCGGCGGCGGGGGGGGCGGCGGGGGCGGCCGCCGCGCGGTCGGGGCAGCCACCGGATCGCGGTCTCGCGACCGCCGGGATCGTGCTCGGGTGGGTGGGACTCGCCCTGTGGATCCTCTGGCTGGTGCTGCTCGCGACCGGAGCGGTCGAGAATCCGCTGGGCCTCGGGAGGCCCAGCGGGTTAAGCCCGTGAGCGGAGAGGGCGGTCGGACGTCGCCGCGCCGAGCGCGCCCCCGGCGCAGCCCCAGGCGAGCGCACAGAGCGTTCCCGTCACCACGTTCGGGCCGAGGACGATCCACCCCGCCGAGCCGTCACCTCCGAAGGCGGCGCCGTAGGCGATGGTGATGCTCGAAAGCACCGCCCCGACGCCGATCAGCAGCGCGAACATCGCGCCCGCGGTCACGCCGACGAGCGTGCGCTCGCGCCGCGAGCCACCGAAGCGCCCTCCCGCCAGCCGGCCACCCAGCACCGTGGCGGCGACCGGCACGAGCAGGAACGCCAGGTACTCGGCGGGCGCCCGGCTGAAGATCACCGGTCCGAAGGGCGACGAGACCGCCACGCCCTCGAGCCCGGGTCCGGTCGTCTCGAGCAGGGTCGGGAACCGCGAGTAGCAGAGGAGGTCGCGGCTCGCGCTTCCGCGAACCCCGTCGCACGCGCCCATGGCGGGGACGAGCGTCCACACCGCCTCGTTCGGAGCGACCGCCAGATGGTGCCCGAGGATCGCGAGCCCGGTCGCGGGTCGATCGAATACCGTCTCGAAGTATCGGGCCGTCGACGGCGTGAGCAACGCGACCGGCTCGTCCGGCTGCACGACACCCGCGACGAACAGCCCGGCGAGTGAGAGCCCCAGCCCTGCGACGAGCATCCGCAGGGCCCCCGCGCTCGCCGCGGCGATCCTTCGGACGTCCTCGCTCAGCGCGTCCGAACCGAGCGCCGAGCGGAAGCCCCCGGCCGCACCTGAGACCGCGGCGATCGCGAACGGGAACACGAGCGCCTGCCACGGCGAGAGCGTCACGGACAGCTCGCCGGTGGCGAACGAGCCGAAACGCAGTGGCGTCGTCACCTCGACGAGCAGCGCCGTCACGAACGCCGCAAGCGCGTAGGACGGAGCCACCGCGGCGCCGAGCAGCACGCGCGCGCCCGCGGACCCGCCCGCGCGATCGGCGACCCTGTGGCCCGCGCGGACCAGGAGGAGGACGGCCACGGCCGTGACCGAGAGGAGCGCGACGCCGATCGACAGCGACGTCGAACCGGGCGCCGTGCCGGGCGCGACGAGGTCCAGATCGGACACGTCGATCTCGATCGCCACGTGATGGAAGGCGCCGAAGTACATCCATCCAAGCCGGACGGCCGCCGCCGAAGAGGCGCCGGTGTCGGCCACGAACCACGTGAGGAAGGCCAGCATCTGGCCGATCGCGGTCACCGCGAGGAACGCGAGGAACCCGCGCGCGATGGCGTCGGCCCAGCCGGCCCGGATCCAGGGCCGGCCGGCCACCGCGGTCACGGAAGGGCGGCCTGGACGAGCTCGGCGACCTCGGTGGGCGTTCGGCCGACCTTCACGCCCGCGCGCTCGAGCGCCTCGGCCTTGGCCTGCGCGGTCCCCGAGGACCCCGTGACGATCGCGCCCGCGTGACCCATCCGCTTGCCCGGCGGCGCCGTGAACCCCGCGATGTACCCGACGACCGGCTTGGCGACGCGATCGGAGATGAACGCGGCGGCGCGCTCCTCGTCGTCGCCCCCGATCTCCCCGACCATCACGATGAGATCCGTATCGGGGTCCGCCTCGAACCGCTCGAGCGACTCGATGAAGCCGATGCCGTGGACGGGATCCCCGCCCATCCCGATGCAGGTCGACTGTCCGATCCCGCGCTGCGTGAGCTCGTGGACGATCTGGTAGACGAGCGTTCCCGAGCGCGAGACGAGGCCGACCCGTCCGGCCGCGCAGATCTCGCCCGGGATGATGCCGACGTTCGCCACACCGGGCGAGATCACGCCGGGGCAGTTCGGTCCGACGAGCACGGTGTCGCGGCCCTCGAGGTAGGCGTGCACCTCGGCCATGTCCCGGACGGGGATGCCCTCGGTGATGGCGACGACGAGATCCACCCCCGCGTCGACGGCTTCGAGGATCGCCTCGGCCCCGAACCGCGCCGGGACGAAGATCATGGACGTGTTCGCGCCGGTCGTGCGAACGGCGTCCGCCACCGTGTCGAACACCGGGATGCCGTCGACGTCCTGTCCCGCCTTGCCCGGCGTGACGCCGGCGACGACCTTCGTCCCGTAGTCCGCGTTCCGCAGGGTGTGGAAGGTACCTTCGTTCCCGGTGATCCCCTGCACCACCAGGCGCGTCTGCTCGCCGACGAGCACGCTCACACCGCGGCTCCCGTCGCGAGCTCTGCGGCCCGTCGCGCCGCCTCGAGCATCGTGTCGGCGGTCACGATGCGCGGATGGTTCGCCCCGGCGAGGATCCGGCGTCCTTCCTCCGCGTTCGTTCCGTCGAGCCGGACGACGATCGGCACCCGCACGTCGACCCGGTCCAACGCGCCGAGGATCCCCTCGGCGACGAGATCGCCTCTGGTGATCCCGCCGAAGATGTTGATGAGCACCGACCGAACCGCCGGATCGGAGAGCACCACCTCGAGCGAGGTGGCCATCTGGTCCGCGCTCGCCCCGCCCCCGACGTCGAGGAAGTTCGCCGCCCTAGCCCCCGCCTGCGCCACGACGTCGAGCGTCGACATGACGAGCCCGGCGCCGTTGCCGATGATCCCTACCTCGCCGTCGAGCTTCACGTATTGCAGACCCTTCTCCCGGGCGCGCGCCTCGACCGGATCGATCGGGAACGCCGAACGGAGCGCCTCGAGATCGGGATGACGGAACAGCGCGTTGTCGTCGATCGTCACCTTCGCGTCGAGCGCCACCACCGATCCGTCCTCGAGCTGCACGAGCGGATTGATCTCGATCAGCGTGGCATCGAGCTCGGTGAGCAAGCGGAACGCCTTGCGCAGGATCTCGCCGGCCCCTTCGCGCGCCTCGGCCGGGAGCACGCTCACGAGCTCACGGACGTGGTAGGTGCGCAATCCGAGGTTCGGGTCGACGTGGACCCGCCGGATCGCGTCGGGGCGCGTCCGCGCGAGCTCCTCGATGTCGACGCCGCCCTCGGCGGTCATCATCGCCAGGTACCGGCCGGTCGACCGGTCGAGCAGGAACGAGGTGTAGAACTCGCGCGCGATCGGCAGGGCCTGCTCCACCAGGACCCGGGTCACGGCCATGTCCTTGAACCCCGCGCCGAGCATCCGGTCCGCCTCGGCGGCGGCGCGTTCCGGTGAATCCACGACGACCACGCCGCCGCCCTTCCCCCGCCCGCCGATCGCAACCTGCACCTTGACGACGGAGCGACCGCCGAGCTCCTTCGTGGCACGCGC
>JBBDWS010000056.1:0-21523 GCA_040902755.1 Actinomycetota bacterium | reverse complement strand
TCGCAACCTGCACCTTGACGACGGAGCGACCGCCGAGCTCCTTCGTGGCACGCGCCGCTTCTTCGCCGCTCGTCGCGACGATCCCTCTCGGCACGGGGATCTCGTATCGGGCGAACAGCTCCTTGCCCTGGTGCTCGTAGAGGTCCACTCAGCTGGCCTGCTTCGCCGACAGGCGCTCGTTCAGCCATGTGACGATCTCGCCCGTGGTGGCTCCCGGCGTGAAGATCTTCTCGATGCCGGCGTCGGCGAGCTTGGGGATGTCGTCCTTCGGGATGATCCCGCCCCCGAAGACGAGGACCTCTCCGGCGCCGCGATCGCGGAGCATCGAGACCACCTTGGGGAACAGAGTCATGTGCGCACCCGAGTGGCACGAGAGGCCGACGGCGTCGGCGTCCTCCTGGATCGCCGTCTGCGCGATCTGCTCCGGCGTCTGGTGCAGGCCGGTGTAGATGACCTCGAACCCCGCGTCACGGAGCGCCCGCGCGACGACCTTGGCCCCGCGGTCGTGACCGTCCAGGCCGGGCTTGGCGACGACGATCCGATGCTTTCCGGGCATGGCGAGAGTCTAGCGAAGGACCCGAGGTCGCCCGGTTGCGGGATACTCGGGGCGATGTTCGGGAGCAAGCGACTGCGGTTCCGCCCCCCCGGCCTGAAGCCGACGACGAAGATCGGCACGCTCGGTCCCTATCGAGGCCGGCTTGGGTTCGCGTGGGTGATCGCGCCGGTGGTGGCCGGCGTGCTCATCCTGATCGCCGGATACCTCGCCTTCACCCGCTGAATCGCCGCTTCGGCTCCCCGCGTGTCAGCACACTCGAGCGGAGCCGAGCCGGCACGCCGCGTTCTCCGCGGCGAGGTAGCCCGCCAGGATCGCGAGGACCGCGAGCGCGACGAGCGCGACTGCGACGCGGGACCACTCCAGCCGGAGCGAGAACGCCGCCTCGACCGTTCCGTCGGAGCGGCCCAGACGCATCCGGACGATCGGCACGAGCGCGATCGCGATCGCGATGACCGGGCCGACGAGCACGAGCGCGGTGACCACGAGGTTCACCAGTCCATCACCCGGCTCGGCGAACGAACCGAGCACGTTGGACAACGCGTCGACCCCGAGCCCGTACTTGAGGACGTTCGCCGCGACGAACGCGACGGCCGGAAGCGCGAGCGCTGCGGCCAGGAGCGTGGACCATCGCCGACCGTGTTCCATCCACCAAGCATGACCGCTCGGTTCGCGGGACGGAAGGCTCACGACAGAACCTCCACACGTCCGTCGCATGCTCCGTGCCCGGCACGGAACGCGAGGCTAGGATGCGGTCCGCGCGATCGAAGGAGCACGCGATGCGTTGGGACGAGCTCGAGGAGGCCTGCCCTCAGATCGCGACGATGGCCCGCGAGCGATTCTTGAAGGACGACCTGGTGCTGGTCGGCACGCTCCGCGCCGACGGTTCCCCGAGGATCAGCCCGAACGAGCCGGACCTCGCCGCCGGACGGTTCTTCGTCTCGATGATGTGGCGCTCGCGCAAGGCGCTCGACCTGCTGCGCGACCCTCGGATCGTCGTCCACAGCGTCACGTCCGACCGGATGGGCACCGACGGCGACGTCAAGATCTACGGCCGCGCCGTCGACGAACGCGAACCCGCGGTGCGCGAGGCCTTCCGCGAAGCGATCCGGGCGAGGATCGACTGGGCCCCGGACGAACCGAACTTCCACTGCTTCTCGGTCGACGTGGAGGGAGCGGGCTACATCCGCTTCGGCGACGAGCCGGTCGCGCTCGCCTGGGACCCGCAGCGCGGCCTCCGCGAGCTGCCGCACCCGGGGTGAGTTCGGAGCGGTGCGACCAAGCCCGGCGGTTGGAAGCCACGACCTCACTTCTAGCTCTTTTGACGCGGTTATAGCCCAGTGACCTATATCTAGCTATAGTGCGGTAGACATGGACCCAGTCAGGAACCCGTACTCGCCGGGGGCCGGACTGCGACCTCGAGAGCTGGCAGGTCGCGACCACGAGCTCGAGATGTTCGGAGTTCTGATGGAGCGGGCGGCTTCAGGCTTCACCAGCCGAAGCGTGATTCTCACCGGCCTCCGAGGTGTTGGTAAGACCGTCTTGCTCAACGAACTCGCCGACAGGGCCCGGAGATCAGGATGGATCGTCGGCAAGGTCGAGGCCGATTCAAGTGATCGCGGGCGTCCGTTTCGCCAGCAGGTCGCTCAGACTCTCAACCGCGCTTTGCGTGAAGCGACCGGTTCGTGGGGCCTTGGCGAACGGGTGCGACGAGCGCTCGGGACGTTCAAATCGTTTTCGATGCGAACCGATCCGAGTGGCGGTCTGTCTATCGGGATAGAGGTCGAAGCAGAGCGTGGTCGTGGTGATACTGGGGCGCTGGACACAGATCTTGCCGATCTCGCACTCGATCTCTCCGACACGGCGTTCCATTTCGGCAGCGGCGTGGCCCTCTTCGTCGACGAGATGCAGGAGCTGCACGAATCGGAGCTGGCCGCTGTCTGCCAGGCATGCCATGAAGTGGGACAGCGCGATGCGCAGTTCTACGTGGTGGGTGCGGGGCTTCCCTCGTTACCACGAGTTCTAGCGGAGGCGAGGTCGTATGCGGAGAGATTGTTCCAATACTGGCCCATCGGCGCGCTCGATTCGGAAGACGCATCACTTGCGTTAACCAAGCCAGCGATCGAGGCTGGAGTGACCTGGAATGAGCGAGCAGTGAGAGAGATCGTTCTGCGCTCGGCGGGATACCCCTACTTCCTCCAGGAGTTTGGTAAGGCTGCGTGGGACTTCGCTCCCGGACCCGATATCACCTTCCAAGATGCCAAGACGGGAATCCAGGCGGGAACGGCAAGTCTCGATCAAGGATTCTTCCTCAGTCGCTGGGAACGTGCCGCGCCCACTGAGCGCGAATACATGCGAGCGATGGCAACCGATGGAGACGGGCCTAGCCAGTCGGGCGAAGTCGCGAGACGCTTGGGGAAGAAGGCCACAGCCGTAGGGCCAACGCGAGCCAATCTGATCTTCAAGGGCCTGGTGTATGCACCAGAGCACGGCGTTATCGCGTTCACCGTCCCCGGGATGGCCGACTTCATCACCCGTCAGCCTGCGGACTGACTAGGTTCTCCAGGCCGTCAGCCCACCCTCTTCAGCGGGGCGTACGCGAGCAGCAGGTGCTTCTCGCCCACCTCCTCGAAGCGGACGGTCGCCTCGGCGTCCGAGCCCCTGCCGCTGACGGTGAGGACGACGCCCTCGCCCCACCGATCGTGCAACACGGTGTCGCCCGCCGAGATGTCGATCGGCTCGCGCCGGCCGTCGACCGCCGCGCGGATCGGCGAGACCGAGCCCCCGGTCTCGGTGTCGTCCTCCTCGAGGGCGCGCACGAGCTCGCTCGGGATCTCCCCGAGGAAGCGCGACGGCGGGTTGTACGACGTCGCCCCGAACAGGGACCGGCTCCAGGCGTGCGTGAGGTAGAGGCGCTGGCGCGCTCGCGTGACGCCGACGTAGAGGAGCCGGCGCTCCTCCTCCAGCTCGGACTGGTCTCCCATCGACCGGTAGTGCGGGAACACGCCGTCCTCGAGCCCGATGATGAACACGACGGGGAACTCGAGCCCTTTCGCGTTGTGCAGCGTCATGAGCGTGACGCTGCCCGCTTCTTCGTCGTACTCGTCCTGCTCGCCCACGAGCGAGACCTGTTCGAGGAAGTCCGAGAGCGAGCCGTTCGCATCGCGCTGCTCGAACTCGGCCGCGACGCCGCCGAGCTCGCGGAGGTTCTCGATCCTGCCCTCGGCCTCCACCGTGCGCTCGGTCTCGAGCTCGATGAGGTAGCCGGACTCGGTGGCGGCGGCTTCCACCATCCGCTGCGGCCCCGCCCCCGAGTCGAACGCCGCCTGCAGGACGTCCATGATCTCGACGAAACCCGCGACGGCACCCTTCGCCCTCGCGGCGAGCGACGCGACCTCGTCGACCTTGCGGGCGGCTTCGAGGAACGGCACGCCTTCCACCGCCGCGAAGCCCTCGAGCGCCGCCACCGTCGCGTCGCCGATCCCTCGCTTGGGCGTATTGATCACGCGCCGGGCCGCGACGACGTCCTGCGGGTTGACCAGCAGCCGAAGGTACGCGAGGACGTCCTTCACCTCCTTGCGCTGGTAGAAGCGGACACCGCCGACGACCCGGTACGGCGTCCCGGCCCGCATGAACACGTCCTCCAGCACCCGGCTCTGCGCGTTCGTGCGATAGAAGACCGCGATGTCGGTGTACCGGAACCCCTCCTGGTCGACTAACCGGTGCGTCTCCTCGGCGACGAAGAGCGCCTCCTCGTGCTCGTCGTCGGCCCGGAAGCGCACCGCCAGCTCCCCGCCCTCGGTCTCGGTCCACAGGGATTTCGGCTTGCGCTGGACGTTGTGCTCGATCAGCGCGTTCGCGACCGCCAGGATGTTCGAGGTCGAGCGGTAGTTCTGCTCCATCAAGAAGACCGCGGCGTCGGGATAGTCGCGCTCGAAGTCGAGAAGGTTCTGGATCGTCGCCCCGCGCCACGAGTACACGCCCTGGTCCGCGTCTCCGACGACGCAGACGTTGCGGTACTTGGCCGCGAGCAGGTTGACAAGCTGATACTGCGCCCGATTCGTGTCCTGGTACTCGTCGATCAACACGTAGCGGAAACGCTCCTGATAGTGCTCGAGCACCTCCGGGTGCTCTCGGAACAGGCGCACGGTCTCGCCGATCAGGTCGTCGAAGTCGAGCGCGCCCGCGGCCCGCTTGCGCTCCTCGTACGCCGAGTACACCTTCGCGATCGTCTCCTCGTAGAAGTTGGCGGCCCCCGCAGTGAACTCGGCCGCCGACAGCACGTGGTCCTTCGCCTTGCCGATCGCGGCGCTCATCGCCCGCGGCGGGAACCGCTTCACGTCCAGGTTCAGGTCTCGCAGGACGTTCGTGATCAGCCGCTCGCTGTCACCCTCGTCGTAGATGGTGAAGCTGCTCGGCAGCCCGAGGTGCTTGTGCTCGCGCCGCAGGATCCTCACGCAGGCGGAGTGGAAGGTGAGGATCCACATCCCCCTGGCGATCCGCTCGCCGAGGAGATCCTCGACCCGCTGGGCCATCTCCCTCGCGGCCTTGTTCGTGAACGTGATCGCAAGGACCGAGTAGGGGTTCACGCCGTGCTCGCGGATCAGGTACGCGATCCGATGGGTGAGCGCCCTCGTCTTGCCCGACCCCGCGCCGGCCACGATCAGCACGGGTCCCTCCGTGTGCAGGACGGCCTCGGCCTGGACCGGGTTGAGCTGCTCGAGGAGGGGGGAACGCGCGGACATCGGCCTCATCCTACGGCCGGCCAAGGACCGCGAAGCCGCGGGCGAAGGGCATCGGAGCCGAACGAAACCTGCGAAACTCTGCGTCATGGCCGAGGTCACGACCGTGGACGAGGAAGGCCTTCCGCGCGTCCGGAAGGCAACGAGGGACGGGCACCGGCGGCGGAAAAGCCGGGTCCTGCGCATCATCGGACTCCTCCTGATCCTCGCGGCCGTCGCCGTCGGCGGCTACGCCTGGTGGACCCTGTGGGGAACCGGATTCGCGACAAATGCCGCACAGAACGACCTTCGGCCCGCCTTCGAGGAGCGGATCGCCAGCAGGCCCGCCGCGGAGGCTCCACCCCGAACGGTGAACGTCCCGGGTTCGGCCGTCGCGATCCTGCGGATCCCGAAGATCGAGCTGAACTATGTGGTCGTCGAGGGGACCGACACTGAGTCCCTGAAGAAGGGCCCCGGCCATTACCCGTGGACCTCCTACCCGTGGGAGGAGACCGGCCGCGTTGCGATCGCCGGACACCGAACGACGTATGGCGCCCCCTTCTGGTCGCTCGACGAGATGAAGCCCGGTGACCGGATCGTTCTCGCAACCGAGTTCGGCATCTTCAACTACCGCGTGACGGAGTCCAGGATCATCCCGCCCTCGCAGGCGGCCGTCCTACACGAGACCGAGAACCCCACACTCGTCCTGACGACGTGCAACCCGCGCTTCTCCGCGGCCGAGCGCCTCATCGTCTTCGCTGAGCGGATCGGATAGGTGCTGAGTTCGTGACCGACAACGTGGGCGGCTCGAGCTACTCACCTCGCCACGACCTGGGCCACGGGAATGTCGAAGGAAGCGCCTTCGGGGAACGTGGTATCTCCAAGCGGCTCGAGACTCTCTCGGGCTTGGGACCACTCGAGGGGAATACCTCCTCGACATCGGTTGCGCGAGTGGCACCTACACGATGCGCTCGGCCGAGCGATTCACACACGTGGAAGCGATTCGACGTCGAACCGAAGCGGTTGAGTATCTTCGCGGATCGGCTGGCCGGCTCCCCCCTGTCCGATCGCGTCGGACTCTCACTTGCCTCCGCCGAGACGATGCCGTACCGGACCGACACATTCGACGTCGTTACCGCGATCGAGGTTCTGGAGCACATCCCCGATCGGGGAGCACGGCTTCGAACCGGGCGGCCACGCCTACCTGATGCCGCCGTTCGACCGTTCACCGGTGGGGAGACGCATAAGGCCGCTGACGGATGCTCTCGAGCGGACGCCTCTACAGGTCTTCGGCTTGACACTCCTGATCGTCAGTAAGAAGCCGGGACTCATTCCCACTCGATCGTCCCCGGTGGCTTGGACGTGACGTCGTAGGCCACACGGTTCACACCGGGGACCTCGCGCACGATCCGTCCCGCGATCCGGTCGACGACCTCGTACGGCAGTCGCGCCCAGTCGGCCGTCATCGCGTCCTCGCTCGTGACGGCGCGAAGGATCACCGGGTGTTGATACGTCCTGCCATCCCCCATCACTCCCACGCTGCGGACATCCGCGAGGAGCACGCAGAAGGCCTGCCACGTCTCCCGATCGAGCCCCGCACGGAGGATCTCCTCGCGCACCACGTGGTCGGCGGCGCGAACGATCGCCAGGTTCTCCACCGTTACCTCCCCGACGATGCGGACGGCCAGCCCTGGGCCGGGGAACGGCTGACGATGCACGATCTCCTCGGGCAGGCCGAGCTCGGCGCCGACCGTCCGGACCTCGTCCTTGAACAGGTCCCGGAGCGGCTCGACGAGCTCGAGGTCCATCTCCTCGGGTAGGCCGCCGACGTTGTGATGGCTCTTGATCCTGGCGGCGGTCTTCGAGCCGCTCTCGATCACGTCGGGGTACAGCGTGCCCTGGACGAGGAACCGCGCGCCGCGGTGCTCTCGAGCGATCTCCTCGAAGACTCGGATGAACTCCTCGCCGATCCGCTTGCGCTTGTCCTCGGGGTCCGCCACGCCGGCGAGCTTGGCCAGGAATCGGTCCGCAGCCTTCACGTGCACGAGCGGCACCTTGAAGTGGCGACCGAAGGTCTCCTCCACCTGCTCTGGCTCGCCCTCGCGAAGGAGACCGGTGTCGACGAATACGCAGGTCAGCTGCTTGCCGATCGCCTTGTGGACCAGGAGCGCGGCGACGGCGGAGTCGACTCCGCCCGAGAGCGCGCAGAGCACCTCCGCATCGCGGACCTGCTCGCGGATCGCGGCGACGCCACGCTCGATCAGGTTCGCCGGCGTCCACTCGGGCAGCAGGTCGCAGCCGTCGTAGAGGAAGCGCTTCATGATCGTCGTGCCCTTCGGCGTGTGCGCCACCTCCGGGTGGAACTGCACGGCGAACAACCCGCGCTCGGGGTCCTCCATCGATGCGATGGGGATCGCGTCGGTGCGAGAGGTCACGCGGAAGCCCTCGGGTGCCCTCGTGACGGCGTCGCCGTGCGACATCCACACCTGCTCCTCGGCGGCGAGGTCCTTCAGCAGGACCCCGCGCTCGCCGACGTGGAGCTTCGTCCCACCGTACTCACGCTGCCCCGTCGCCGCCACCTCGCCGCCGAGTTCCTGGGCCATGAGCTGATGGCCGTAGCAGATGCCCAGCACCGGGACGCCGAGCTCGAACAGACGGGGATCGACCGAGGGCGCTCCCTCCTCGTACACGGACGCCGGTCCGCCGGAAAGGACGATGCCGGCCGGCCGCCGGGCGGCGACCTCGTCGGCGGACAGATCGTGCGGCACGATCTCGGAGTAGACGTGGCACTCGCGGATGCGACGGGCGATCAGCTGGGCGTACTGTGCGCCGAGGTCCACGACGAGGACTGGCCGGGAACGCCCCGTCGCCCCCGAGACGTCCGTCAGTGGCCCATCCCCACGCGCTGGGCGGTCTGGTACGTCTTCCCCTCGGTCTTGATAGAGGGCGCGACGACCAACTCGGCCTTCTGGAACTCACGGATCGTTGCGTAGCCCGTCGTCGCCATCGAGGTCGCGAGGGCCCCGAACAGGTTGAAAGTGCCGTCGTTCTCGTGCGCAGGGCCGACGAGGATCTCCTCGAGCGTCGCCACCTGTTGCGTCTTCACGCGTGCGCCGCGTGGGAGGGTGGGATGGAACGTCGCCATCCCCCAGTGGTAGCCCCGGCCGGGCGCCTCGTACGCGCGAGTGAGTGGCGAGCCGATCATCACGGCGTCGGCCCCGCACGCGATCGCCTTGGCGATGTCTCCCCCCGTGCGCATCCCGCCGTCGGCGATCACCTGGCAGTAGCGACCGGTCTCGCGCAGGTGCTCCATCCGCGCGGCCGCAGCGTCGGCGATCGCGGTCGCCTGTGGGACGCCGATGCCGAGGACCCCTCTGCTGGTGCAGGCGTTCCCGGGCCCGACCCCGACGAGCACCCCGACGGCGCCCGTTCGCATCAGATGCAGAGCGGTCGTGTACGAGGCGCAGCCTCCGACGATCACCGGGATGTCGAAGTTGCGGATGAACTCCTTGAGGTTGAGAGGCTCGGTGTGTGTCGAGACGTGCTCGGCCGAGACCACCGTCCCCTGGACCACCAGCACGTGGAGCCCGGCTTCCAGGACGAGCTTGGCGTAGCGTTCGACGCGCTGCGGCGTCAGCGACGCGCACGAGATCGTGCCGCTCTCGACGATCTCGCGGATGCGCGTACCGACGAGCTCATCCTTGACCGGTTCCTTGTAGAGCTCCTGCATCCGCCGCGTCGCCTTCTCGTCGGGGAGCGATGCGATCTCCTCGTAGATCGGCTCGGGATCGTCGTAGCGGGTCCAAAGACCCTCGAGGTTGAGGCACGCCAGGCCGCCGAGCCGTCCGATCTCGATCGCCGTGGTGGGAGAGACGGCCGCATCCATCGCCGAGGCCATCATCGGCAGGCGGAAGTGGTAGGCGTCGATCTCCCAGGCGATGTCGACGTCGTCGGGGTCGCGCGTGCGCCTCGAAGGCACGATGGCGACCTCGTCGAACCCGTACGCGCGACGCGCGACCTTGGCCTTGCCGATCTCGATCTCCATGCGCCTCCCCCGGTCTTATGCAGCAGCGCCCACCCGTTTTCGGGTGGGCGCGGTCAATCCATGCGTGGAAGCTATCACGCCGACCCGGAGCGACCCGTTTGCGCCGGGCACAGCGTTTAAGGACGATGAGATCCGATGCAGCCCGACACCTGACCCTGACCGGCCGAAGCACGAGGACCTCCGTGGCCGCGGGCCCCGCCTGGGGCCGCCGGTTGTGTGCACGCCGAGTGTGTTTCGAAGCGCCTGTACCCTGCTCCGGATGCCCCGGAACCGGACCGTAATCGAGATCGGGTTCTACGGAGGCCTGCTCGCCGTACTCGTCGGCATCCTGTTCGAGATCTTCCCGATGTTCCTGCCCGCCGCCGTCGCGGATCGGATCGGCAACAACAGCGAGGGCGTGCTCCTGGCCTTGCTCCTTGCGCTCTGGATCCAGTTCGCTCGAACGGACCTGTCCGGCTCACCCAGGGAATGGCCGGTCGCAGCGGCCGCTGCCTTCGCATGCTTGGCGATAGCGGTGTTCCTGTTGCTTACGGACTTCCCGACCCGGTTCCGGACCCTGAACGAGGCGTTCCTCGCGGCCAGCGTTCTCATCCCCTACGTCCAGGTCCGCCGCCCGCTGCCACCGAATCTTGCGACATGGCTCTCTGTAGCCGTACTCGCCGTGATCGTGTTCGGGCAGCGGACGCAGGTCGTTACCGATCTGGCCGAGACTCTCGGCGTGCTCGTCCTCGCACCGATCGGATTCGACATCGTCGATCGCGGCATCCTCGATCCGAGGGCTGTGACGTCGACGCGTCTGCGCTACGCCTGGTACGCGATCCTCGTGATCACGCCGATCGCCTTCTCTGTGCTCGAATACGGCGTCGGTCTCTCAGGTGTAGCCGGGGAGGTGACCCGGTACGCCGTCCGGATCGCCGAGGCATTCCTGTTCATGCTGCTCGTCGAGATGTACTTCGCTATGGGCCTCGGCCGAACGGGCCAGCGCTCGGGTGTGGTGAGCCCAGAAGCTCCTGTGCAGACGCTCCTGTGATGGCGTGAGCGTAGTCACACGATAGGAACGTCCATCATGCTCGGGTCGTTCTCACGCGGATCCGCCACTCTACGCCGGGCAGAACGATGGCGATGTACGCGAGGAGGGCGGAAACGAAGACCGCGACGCCGACCATCTCGAGCGTCTCCTCCACCGTGACGATAGCCGCGTAGCGCATGTTCTGCTGTCCGCTCGACGCGGCGTGCAAGGAGCCAAGTATCTCCACGCCGATCGCTCCCCCGACGAAGAGAACAGATGCCAGCACGACACGCTGCCTGACGATGAGGGGCAGATGACGAACGAAGCGGGCGAACGCGACGCCGAAGACGGCAACTCCAATGGCACCGGGCACCACCCACGCATGGAGCAGCGGCCCGCCTTCGATGTCTAGCAGACGGCGTACCGGATCGATCGCCTGTTCGTGGAGTGCGGCGAACTCGTCGACCGACAAGTATATGAAGGTCAACGACAGCACTTGCCAATGGCGGACATATGGTCCGCCATTACGCCTGCGCTCACGCGCGATCACGCCCAACAGAAGCGCGCTCAGCAGGAGCATCAACGACGAGTACAGCGTTGGAAGGCTTCTCTCCTCGTTGACGTAGAGGAGACCGGCCATGGAATCTCGCAAGACGAAGTCCGGAAGGTAGTAGACCGAGGCCTGGCCGGCCGTGCTGAGGAGCACGAGCACCGTCACGACGGCGAAGAGGACGCGCATAACCTTTTCAGGGACCAAGACGTACTCGATCACGGACGGAATCGCGCTCCTCTTCCCAACCGTGTCGTCGTCCTCGGGCAGGAAACGCGAAGGGGTTGACCCGACCGCGGATCTGCGCCTCTCCAACCGGTCACGGATAGCCCTCGGCGGTTCGGACGGCCCTGCCACTGGACCGCCGACCCGATCGACGAGTGCGCCCGGGGGCGCACGCTCATGACCCCTCGGCAACGTGGCCGCTCTGCGTCACTCGAAGGTCGGTCAGGCCCGAGTGCCTCCGCTCCCCCTCGATCATGACTCCCGCGTCCTCGATGTAGCCGAGCTCATGAAGCTTCCTGAGAACGAGCTGCAGCGACTCGATCGGCTCTTCCACCATGGTGTCGAGCACGAGCTCGGGTTTCTCGGGCGCCTCGTACGGATCGTCGACCCCCGTGAAGTTGGTGATCTCACCGGCGAGCGCCTTCTTGTAAAGGCCCTTGGGATCGCGGTGCTCGGCGATCTCGTCCACCGTCGCGTGCACGTAGACCTCGACGAAGTCGCCGATCATCGCCCGGATCTCGTCGCGGGTCTCCTTGTACGGTGAGATCGGACAGCAGATCGTCGCGACGCCGTTGCGCGTCAGCAGCTCGGCGACGAACCCGATCCTGCGGATGTTCGTGTCGCGGTCCTCCTTGCTGAAGCCGAGCCCCTTGCTCAGGTTCTGCCGAACGACGTCGCCGTCGAGGATCTCGGTCTTCATGTTCCGCCTCTGCAGCTCGTGGTACAGCATCTCGGCGATCGTCGACTTGCCGGCCCCCGACAGCCCGGTGAACCAGACCGTGAACCCCTTCTGCCCCGATGCGTCGTGCGGCTGTGTCACAGAAAGCTCCTCCCCACGGCGCCTTCCGGCGCCTCGATGTCGTAGAGCGACAGGATCGAAGGGCCCACGTCGACGAGGTTCAGATCCCGCACCTCGCCCTTCGGCTGCCCGGGCATTCCGGCCATCGCGAACACGCCCATGCGATCGTGGTTCGCGCCGTCGGGACCGGTGTCGTTCTCGAACGTGTAGATGCTTCGATTGCCGATCGAACCGACGGATCGCCAGGCAAGGTCGCCGAAGTAGACGAGTAGGTCGGGCGCGACTCCACGGACCTCCGAGTACACGTCCTGCGGTTTCATGACCTTGGTGCCGAGCGGCTCGCCGTCCGGACCGGGAGCGGCCTCTAGCTTCGCGATTAGCTCGTCGCGGGTCTCCTCGTAACGCGCCGGTTCGACGATCCCCTCCGGCTCTCGGCCTCTCACATTCAGGAACAGCCGACCGTAGTAGCCTCCGTCACCCCACGCGATCGTTTGACTCCAATCCATCACTGCGTCCCTGATCGGGATCACGTGCGACGGGTACGCCTGCACGGCAAGATAGCCCTCGCCGATCAGCCAATCGTTGAAGCAGAAACCACCCATCATGGGCCGGGCACCATGGTCGCTCATGACCAACGTGATCGTGTCTTCGGGAAGGACGTCGAGCAACTTGCCCACCTCGACATCGAGGAACCGGTAGTAATCCTGAAATGCGGTCTCGTACTTGTTCCCCGCCTCGTAGAGCGGGTGGCGTGGGTCCCAGTGCTGCCAGAACACGTGATGCAGACGATCGGGCGCGATCTCGCATAGCATGAAGAAGTCCCACGGCTTCTCGGCCGCGAGCTTGCGGCCGACACGGAACCGCCGTTCGGTCATCTTGAAGACCTGATCCAGCGCCTCGTCGTACCCGGCTCGACGGAAGTCGGGGATGTCGAAGATGTAGGCGTCGTCCTCGCCGAGCTCGCCGACGATCTCGGCCTGAAGCTCTGAGGGATACGCCCAGGATTTGGCCGAAGGCGGCGTGAGGAAGCACCCGACGCGCCACCCCGGGAACTCCTTCGGCGGCGGGAACGATGGCGGGACACCGATCAGCAACGATCGCAAACCCTTGTTGCCGAGGGCGTCCCACACGGCGGGTGCCGTGATCGCGCCCGACGTCGCGATCGACAGGCCGTCGTACGACGTGTCCTTGCGATTCCGGAACCCGTAGATGCCGAGCTGGCCGGGAGTGTTCCCAGTCATCGCGCAGGCCCAAGCCGGCACCGTGATCGGCGGCGTGATGCTCGCGAGGTCTCCCCACATCCCGCGCTGCATCAGCGCGTGGATGTTCGGTGTCTCGGCCGCGAAGTCACGGAACAGGAGCTGGGGCGTGGCGCAGTCCAGCCCGATCACCGCGACGCGGGGCGTATCGGTCAATGCCTCGTCCTCACGTAGAAACCGCTCAGGGAAGGGGAGCCCCACCAGGGCTCCCGGCGCCATGCTACAAGGCCGTTGGCCCATCCGACCTGGGACAATGCGCGCCCGTGAACCTCCTCCGTAACGTCCTTCGATGGCAGGCAGCAGGGTCGGCGATCTTCGGTCTCGCCCTCGTGTTCGTGCCAGGTGCCGTGGTCGAGGGCGTGATGGGTCAGCCGCCGCTGCAGGAGGACGCCTGGATCCGCCTGCTCGGTGTCGCGGCGGTCGCGCTCGCGGCGCAGATGGTGCTCGTCCAGCGCCGCGTCGAGGATCTGTGGTGGTGGACCTGGAGCTTCGTCGCACTCGAGGTCGGGGTGGGCGTCGTGTTCCTGCTGAACGCGCTGCTGGGCGTGCCCGAAGGCGCCCCCTCGTGGCCCTGGTGGGCCGGCGCCGGGATCAGCGTCATGTGGGCCGGCCTGGACGTCGCGGGCCTGGCGAAGGCCGGAACCGAGCGCTCTCCGCTCTGAGGCAGGAGGGAACGACGAGGGGGGCGGGTCGCCCCGCCCCCTCGCAGATCCGATCTCGCGTCGCGTCAGTGCATGTGCCCGTGACCGCCGCCGGCCGCAGCCGGCTCCTCCTCCTCGGGCTTCTCCACGACGGCGCCCTCGGCCGTGATGATGATCCCCCCGATCGAGGCGGCGTTCTGTAGCGCCGACCGCGTGACCTTCGCGGGGTCCAAGATCCCCGCCTTGAACATGTCCACCCACTCACGGGTGGCGGCGTTGTAGCCGCGGCTGTCGCCCTCGGAGCGGATCCGCTCCACGATGACCGCGCCCTCGTCGCCGGCGTTGTCGGCGATCAGGCGGGCCGGCTCGGAGAGCGAGGAGCGCACGATCTTTGCGCCCGTCGCCTCATCGCCCGTCAGGTCGAGCTTGTCCAGAGCGGCTTCCGCGCGGATCAGCGCGACGCCGCCCCCCGGGACGATGCCCTCCTCGATGGCCGCACGGGTCGCCGACAGGGCGTCCTCGATCCGGTGCTTCTTCTCCTTCAGCTCCACCTCGGTGGCCGCGCCGACCTTCACGATCGCGACGCCACCGGCCAGCTTGGCGAGCCGCTCCTGGAGCTTCTCGCGGTCCCAGTCCGAGTCCGTCTTATCGATCTCGGCCTTGATCTGGTTGATCCGGCCCTTGACCGCTTCCGGGTCTCCGGCGCCCTCGACGATGGTCGTCGTGTCCTTCGCAACGACAACACGCCGAGCGCTGCCGAGCAGATCGATCCCCACGTTCTCGAGCTTGAGGCCGACCTCCTCGCTGATGACCTGGCCGCCGGTCAGGCTGGAGATGTCCTCCAGCATCGCCTTGCGGCGCTCACCGAAACCAGGAGCCTTGACCGCCACGGCGTTGAACGTGCCGCGGATCTTGTTCACGACCAGCGTTGCCAGCGCCTCGCCCTCGACGTCCTCGGCGATGATGAGTAGTGGCTTGCCCGCCTGCAGGACCTTCTCCAAGAGCGGAAGCATCTCCTGCACGCTGCTGATCTTCTTGTTCACCACCGCGACGTACGGCTCCTCCAGCACGGCCTCCATGCGCTCCTGGTCCGAGACGAAGTACGGCGAGATGTAGCCCTTGTCGAACTGCATCCCCTCGACGAACTCGAGCTCCATGCCGAAGGTGTTGGACTCCTCGACGGTGACGACGCCGTCCTTGCCCACCTTGTCGAGGGCATCGGCGAGGACCTCTCCGATCTGCGGGTCCGCCGCCGAGATGGACGCGACCTGAGCGATCTCCTCGCGGGTCTCCACGTCCTTGGCCTGGTTCTTGATCGCCTCGACCGCCGCGACGACGGCCTTCTCGATCCCGCGCTTGAGCGCGATCGGGTTCGCGCCGGCGGCGACGTTGCGCATCCCGTGACGAACCATCGCTCGCGCGAGCACGGTCGCCGTGGTGGTGCCGTCACCCGCGACGTCGTTCGTCTTGGTGGCGACCTCCTTCGCGAGCTGTGCCCCCATGTTCTCCCAGGGGTCCTCGAGCTCGATCTCCTTGGCGATGGTGACGCCGTCGTTCGTGATCGTCGGTGCGCCCCACTTCTTGTCGAGCACGACGTTGTGGCCCTTCGGGCCGAGCGTGAGCGCGACGGCGTCGGCCAGCTTGTTCACACCCGTCTCGAGCGACCGGCGAGCGTCCTCGCTGAATTTCAGCAGCTTGCTTGCCATGCTATAGGTCCCTCCTTCACAGCCTGCATAGGAGCGGGAGCTCGACGCCCCGCGCTCAACCCGGCCTGGGAAGCCCGGGTGCTACTTGGTGACCACCGCGAGGACGTCGCGGGCGGAAAGGATCAGGTACTCCTCACCCTCGACCTTGACCTCGGTGCCGCCATACTTGCTGTAGATGACCTTGTCGCCGACGGAGACGTCGAGCGGAACGCGGTTCCCGTCTTCGAACCGGCCGGGCCCGACCGCCACGACCGTGCCCTCCTGCGGCTTCTCCTTCGCCGTGTCCGGGATCACGATTCCGGAGGACGTCGTCTCCTCCTCCTCGCTGGGATGCACGGCGATCCGATCCTCGAGCGGCTTCAGGCTGAACTGCTTTGCCATGCCCGTTCCTCCTCCTGCTGTCCGTTTCCCGGTTAGCACTCGGCCGGGATGAGTGCTAACAGGATAGCCAGGAGAGTGCCAGGGGTCAACGCCGCCCCCCGACCGGTGCCGCCATCGCCTACACGAGGGCAGCGAGCGCGCACAGACGTGCCTCGGTGGACGACAGGATCCAGCCGTCGACTTCGACTACGAGTCCCTCGGAGAAGTCCGCCACGATGCGGGCCACCAAGAGCTCCCGGAGTTCGGTATCGGTCGTTTCCTCGATCTTCGAGCGGCTTCCCGCGAGCCCCCTCGAGATCTGGTCCACGAGCCTAGAGGCAGAGGCGTCCGTCGAGGTGCTCGCTAGATAGGCCCTTCCCACGGCGCGAGCACTCTCCGGATGGCCGAGGATGGCGACCAGCCGCATCGCGCGGGATGTAGGCGCGGATCGGACCAAGGCACTCCACGGGCGGATCCGAGCCAAGACCGCAGATCCCCCGGCGCCCATCGCACCCGCAAGGAACAGACGCCGGGTCAGTCGGGTGGGTGCTCTCATGCGATCGCCTGCTTCAGGTGATCGGAAAGTCGCAAAGCCAAAGCGACGATCAGCAGCGTCGGGTTCCCCGAGCCCGCAGTGGGGAAGACCGAGCTGCCGGCGACGTACAGGTTCGACATCCCATGAACACGGCAGTCGCGATCGACCACGCCCTGCTTCGGATCGTCGCTCATGCGCGTCGTACCGATCAGGTGGTACCCACCAACCAGATCGCCCGGCCAGCCGGACTCGTCCTGCTCCATCAGGATCCTCAGCCGTCCCACACCGGCGCGGCCGATCTCGGTCCCAAAGATCTCCATCGCTCGCCGAACGTTGTCCCGGTCCAGATCGCTCAGCCGCCAATCGAGCTGCGCACGTGGCATCCCCAACTCATCTTTGAGATCGGCGAGCATCACCCGGCTGTCCGGGTTCGGGATCGGTTCGAACCTCGCCGTCACCATCAGGCTGTCGACCGGAACGTTCCGTTCGACCCTGGTGTACAGGAATGCCGCCACATCCCCGAGGATCGAAGGGATGAGAGAGCGCCGCTCCCGGGGCGTCGACCACAACACCTCCTCGATCACTTCTGGATACGGGACCGGGATCGGCGCTCCAGGGATCGTGAGCCGATGCCACGTCATGAGGTCGGACACCACATTGGAGATGTCCTGACCAAGATCCCCCATCCCATCGCCCGCGAGAGCGCGCCGAAGAGAACTTAGAGACTCGACGTCACCTGATCGCACCGCCCGCTCCAGCGCCTCGTCGTAGACGGGGTCGATCCGGAACTGAACATCGGCGAGTTCCTCGGCGTGCTGCACCTCTCGCGACAGGGCCAATTGCGGCTGTATGACCGTGTTCCCGACCTTGTGAGCCTGATAGAAGGCGACCGAGAGATCTGGGTCCGCCGGGGACACGACCCCCGCGACGAAGCGGGGATGTTCGAGGAAGAATCGTCCAACGACATCGTTCTGGTTGCCGAGCCCTCTCGGCTGCTGCCCGCGCGAGGCCAGGAGAAGCCGAGCGTTGTCGATGCCACCGACCGCTACCACGAACGCCTTGGCCGAGATCGCGAACCGGTTCCCGGACAGGGTAGCGACGAGCACCTCGGTCGCGTTCGCGCCACTCTCGTCGGTCAGGATCTCGGTGACGTTCCCCTCCAGATACACGGTGACGTTCGATGCCGAGTTCAGCTCGTCGCCATACAGACTCCCGAACGAGCGGAGGTCGGAGGGCACGACTTGGTCGACCCTCGTTACGACGCGGCCTTCATCGAGGGGCAGCTGTTCGAACGGGTCCTTCTGTACCCAGCTCTCCGTGTCCCACCGATCGGAGGTAAGCCGCACGACCTGCTGAGCTCGGAGGTAGTAGGGATCCAGATCCGGCTTCCGGACGGGCCAGCCGCTGTAGGGGATCCATTCCCTGCGCACGAAGTCGACGTCATCGAATGGACGACAGACGCCAGCCCAGTGATTCGTGGTGCCGCCGAAGTATCGCAGTCGGGGTATGTCGAGCGGGAAGTAGGGTAGGCCGACGACGTCTCCCTCGTAGAGCGACTGCGTCTCGGGGCCGAAATCGATACCGCCGCTCTCGAGGACCGCGACTCGGATAGATCGGCCGACGAACTCACGGGCCAGCGTGATCCCTGCCGCGCCCGCACCGACGATGCAGAGGTCAGCTTCGATGGCGCTGCCCCTCGGCACCTCCCTCGAGTCAGTGAACATCCGCGCCCGGCTCACGCCATCCGGCGTCGGCCCAGGGAGCCTCTCGCGCGACTTTGGTCACGACGGTGTGGGCGGCGCGGTCGTGGATCCCCTGTTTGGTGGGACTTCGCACCGTGGTGACGAAGAGGACGAGATACCACGCCAGCAAGGTGAGCGATAACACCGCATCCGCGAGCCCGGCGACCACGACCGACATCGCCGCCTGAACGCCGAGCGGCAGACCGATGAACGACCATCGGACGACGCCCTGCCCGATCGTGACCGGGCGCTCATGATCCTCCCCCCAGATCCGCATGCCGAGCAGCCGGTGGCCAGGCGAACCCCCAAATCGGCGCCAGGTGAAGATGAAGTAGGCCGCGCTGATGGCGGTGGCGAGGACGACATCGGCGAGAGCGAGGCCGGCGTCCACGCTGACGGTCGGATCCGCCGCGAGGTCGAAGGTCACGACGGGACCGAAAACGAGCGAGACGATCACCGCCCCGGCGAACGCAAGGATCGCGAGGATGATCGCGTCGAGGAGGTAGCCGATCAGCCTGTTCGGCCCATCCGCGTAGTACGAACCGGCGCGTCCGTTGGTACCCCGCGCAACGTCTGACCCGTCTCGGGTATCTTGCCCTCGCGCCCGATCAGCGGAAAGCGGGGTCATGCCGCCGTCACGGCGGTCAGGATACCGGACACACAGTTCACGCAGTGATCCCTGGCGTGCGGCAGCTCACAGGCTCCGGAGACCGCTTCCTGCCGGAGTTGGACACCCGTACACTTGAGGGATGCCGTCCACATCTGCGGCTGGCGCTCTCCCCCGAGCGATCCCCCGTCGGGCGCTCTATCTCCCGCCGGGATGGCCGTTGCACGCCCTCTTCCTCGGCTTCCCGTTGTGGTGGGCACTGGGCCTGAGCGCCTTCATCTTGCCGATCATGGCCATCCCGATGGCCGTGTGGCTCCTTCACCAACGGACGATCCTCGCGCCTCGGGGGTTCGGGATCTGGATCACCTTCCTGCTGTGGATGTTCGGATCTGCCACGCAGCTCGAGGACCCGGACAAGTACATCACCTTCGGATACACGGCCAGCCTTTACGTCGCAGTAACCATCCTCTTGCTCTACATCTTCAACATCTCCCGAGAGGCGCTCCCTACGAGCCGGGTGATCACGATCATGGTCATCTTCTGGATATTCATCGTGGCCTGGGGAATCCTCGGCGTTCTGCTCCCGACCGCCTCGTTCACGAGCCCCGTCGAAAGGCTGATGCCGCAAGGGCTCGTCTCGAACGAATTCGTCTACAGCCTTGTCCATCCCAGATTGGCTCAGATTCAGGACATCCTCGGGTACGAGCAGCCACGGCCCACTGCTCCGTTCATCTACTCAACGAACTGGGCAGCCGCGTTCGGCCTGCTCACTCCGTTCGTCATCCTTGGATGGAGACGCGCGCGGACCGGTGCATGGAAACTCCTGATCGCGGCGACGTTCGCGGTCAGCGTGGTTCCGGTGGTTTCTTCGTTGGGCCGCGGCCTGTGGCTCAGCCTCAGCGCCGGCCTCATGTACGCGGCGGTTCGGTCAGCGATGGCCGGGAAGAGCCGCACGCTGCGAACCATCCTCGTTCTGATCGCAACGGTGCTGGCGGTGGTCTATCTCACGCCGTTGAGGACACTGGTCTCCGACCGCTTCGCGAATCCGCACAGCAACCAGACCAGGTTGAGTCTGTATGAGGAGGCCACCGAACGCGTGATGGAGTCGCCCCTTCTCGGCTTCGGCACGCCGCAACCAGCCGAATTCAACCCGAACGCGCCGCCCGTCGGCACGCAGGGACAACTCTGGCAGGTCCTCGTTTCCCACGGGATCGTGGGTGCCTTGTTCTTCCTCGGATGGTTCCTCTACCAGTTCTGGCGACTGCGAACCGCATCGACGGATGTGGGCTTCTGGTGCCACACGCTGATCCTCATCGCGCTCATCCAAACCCCGTTCTACGACTCGCTGGGGATCCCACTGGCGGTGATCGTGATCGCCATCGCCCTCGCAGGTCGAGAGGCCCGAGCCGCATCGCCCTCACTCGACGACGTGCAACGCGCATAAGCCTCGGAGGCTTGCCCTTCCTTCACCTCCGACCGCTACACAGAGCGCCTTCACCTTCCGCTTCCTCAGGCACCGGTCTCATCGGATCGTCCGCTCAAGAAACGACTCGGCCCGCGTCGATAACAGTCTTAAGAGCGGCTCTGTCGCGCCCTGAGCGCGACTCGGCACAGGCGACGGGAGGGACGACCCCATGCCTCCGTACCGGAACTTCCCTGCCCCCGAACGGTACCGCGTCCAGACCGGCGAAGGACGCTCGAGGAGAGCATCCGCCCCTTCGGCCAGCTCGACGCACCGGACGATCTCGTACGCACGTCGTCCCTGGACCGCCGTCGCCGCCTGCCTTGCGCTCGCGTCCGTTTTCATGGCGTTCGTTCCAGATCCTGCGATCGCGTTTCCGCCGGTCCTCGTTCCGGAGCGCGGAGCGTACGTCGGATCGTCGGTCGGGCCGCGAGTTGGGGAGACCGGTCAGGAAGCGATACGAAGGGTCGAACGCGCGATCGGGCGGAGGTTCGCTATCGACCATCGGTTTTACCGATGGGACCAGGTTCTCCCAACGAGGCACGAGAGGGCTTCGTATCGAGCGGGCAAGTTGCCGTTCCTCAACTGGAAGGCGATGCGCGTAGACGGCAGCATCGTCCCCTGGAGCGAGATCGCGGGCGGATACCACGACGACTGGATCGTGGAACAGGCGCAGCGGTTCAGGAGGTTCGATGCGCCCGCATACCTCACGTTCCACCACGAACCCGAGAACGACGCGGACTTCGGCACACCGGGTGAGTTCGCGTCCGCGTTTCGGCACGTCGTGGAGATCTTCCGCGAGCAGCGCGTTCGAACGGTCGCGTTCGCATGGACGATGATGTCCTGGACCTTCAACGAGCGCTCGGACAGAGAACCGATGGACTGGTATCCCGGTGATGGCTACGTCGACATCGTCGGGGTCGACGCGTACAACTGGTTCCCATTGCGGCCCGAGGCGGCTTGGTCCACGTTCCACGACATCATCGCACCGGCCATGGGTTTCGCGGCGAGCCGAGGAAAGCCCGTGTTCGTCGTGGAGTTCGGCGCGATGGAGGACCCGGACGATCTGGATCGAAAGGCGAACTGGTTCCGCGAGATCGTGGAGACGTCCAAGGGCTGGCCAAACCTGAAAGGGCTCATCTACTTCGACAAGATCAAGAACGGATGGCCATGGAACGTCGACAGCTCAAGCAAGGCGCTTGACGGATACACCGACATGGTGCACGCGAAATGGCTCTCCGTCATGCCCCGAGTGCTCTAGACGCGCACGTCGTCGCAGCGGCCGGCGTCGACACATCCGCGGTCCGCG
>JBBDWS010000055.1:32092-34186 GCA_040902755.1 Actinomycetota bacterium | reverse complement strand
CTGCAGATCAAGATCGCCCAGGGCTCCAAGCCCGGCGAGGGCGGCCAGCTCCCCGCGGCGAAGGTGACCGATGCGATCGCGGCCCTACGCCACGCGCAACCGGGGATCGATCTCATCAGCCCGGCGCCGCACCACGACATCTACTCGATCGAGGATCTCGCGCAGCTCGTGTACGACCTGCGCCAGGTGAACCCTTCGGCCGACGTGTCGGTCAAGCTCGTCGCCGAGGTCGGCGTCGGAACGATCGCGGCCGGCGTCACGAAGGCGCTCGCCGACGTCGTGCACGTCTCCGGCTCCGACGGCGGGACCGGCGCGTCGCCGCTGGCCTCGATCAAGCACGCGGGACTGCCGTGGGAGCTCGGCCTCGCCGAGACGCGCGACCGGCTCGTCGAGGACGGCTTGCGCGATCGCGTCCGCGTTCGCGTCGACGGCGGGTTCCGGATCGGGCGCGACGTCGTGATCGCCGCGCTCCTCGGCGCCGACGAGTTCTCGTTCGGCACGGCGGTCCTGCTGGCGCAGGGGTGCCTGATGGTGCGGACGTGTCACCTCGACACGTGCCCGGTCGGCATCGCGACCCAGCGCCCGGAACTCCGGGCGCGGTTCGCGGGGACCCCGGAGATGGTGTCCGGGTACCTGACGCTCGTCGCGCAGGACGTCCGGCGGATCCTCGCCTCGCTCGGCCTGCGTTCGATCGACGAGGCGATCGGCCGCACGGACCTGCTGCGCGCGGATGCCGCACGCCCGGGCGCGTCGGGCGTCGACCTGTCGCCGCTGCTCGAGACCACGGCCGCCGGCGGGTTCGTCGCCGCGTCGCGGCCGGCGCGCGCGCGATCGGCGCTCGGCGACCGCCTCGCCGAGGAGGCCGTGCCCGCGCTCCTCGGCGGGGAGCATCGCGAGCTCGCGTACACGATCACGAACCGCGACCGGACCGTCGGCGGTCGGCTCGGCGGCGCCGTGGGGGCGGCCCTCGGCGACCGGTCTCCTGCTGGAATCGTCCGAGTGGCGCTCACCGGCGACGCGGGCCAGAGCCTCGGCGCGTTCCTCACCGAGGGCGTGGAGATCCGGCTCGTCGGCACCGCCAACGACGGGGTCGGAAAGGGCATGGCCGGCGGGCGGATCGTCCTGTCCGCGCCTCCGCGCACCGAGGACGGGCCGGTGCTCATCGGCAACGCCGCGCTGTACGGCGCCACCGGCGGGGAGCTCTTCGTCGCGGGAGGGGCCGGCGAGCGCTTCGCCGTGCGCAACTCCGGCGCGACCGCCGTCGTCGAGGGCGTGGGCGCGAACGGCTGCGAGTACATGACCGGCGGCGTCGTCTTGGTCCTCGGCGAGATCGGTCCGAACTTCGCCGCCGGGATGACGGGCGGCCTCGCATACCTGTTCGACCCCGCGGACTCGCTCGGGCGCCTTGTTAACCCGGAGCTGGTGGACGTCGTGGAGCCCGGCACCGACGGGCGGCACGAGCTTGCCGACCTGCTGCGCCGCCACGCTCGGTACACGGGCTCGGAGGCGGCGCGAACCGTGCTCGCGTCCTGGCCCGAGGCCGCGTCCGCGTTCCGCCTCGTCGCCCCGAAGGCGCCGAAGGCCACAGCGGCACCGGCGGTCACCGCAGCGCCGACGGTTTACGAGAACGAAACACCTGCGGTCTCGACCGGAAACATCAGGGCTCTATAAACGGGCTCGAGGGACCGTCCATCGACGGGCGAGTCCGGTCAGGACGAGTTGGGAGGCGAGATGGATACCGGCGATACCGCGTGGGTGCTGACCGCGACGGCGCTCGTGCTGTTCATGACGCCCGGTCTCGCGCTGTTCTACGGCGGGCTCGTGCGTTCGAAGAACGTCCTCGGCACGATGATGCACTCGATCGCGGCGATCGGGCTCGTGTCGATCCTGTGGGTGCTGATCGGCTACACGCTCGCGTTCGGCCCGGACATCGGTCTCGTGATCGGCGGGCTCGATCACCTCGGGTTCGCGGGCGTCGGCGCCGAGCCCAGCCCGCTCGCGCCCACGATCCCGCACACGACGTTCGCGATGTTCCAGATGATGTTCGCGGTGATCACGCCGGCGCTCATCGCGGGAGCCTTCGCCGAGCGCGTG
>JBBDWS010000055.1:30896-31992 GCA_040902755.1 Actinomycetota bacterium | reverse complement strand
ATCACGCTCGTGTTCGCGTTCGTCGCGACGCTGGTGATCCTGAAGTTCGTCGACCGCACGGTCGGGTTCCGCACGTCGGAGGACGAGGAGGAAACGGGCGTCGACCTGATCGAGCACGGAGAGCTCGCCTACGCGTTCCGCGAGCGGGATCGCACGCCGGGCCGCGCTCCCCTCGACCTGGGTGAGGCCGAGCTCGCGGTGCTCCGGGAGCAGCTCGTCCTCGAGGCCACCGCGCGCGTCATGGAGTCGATGCGCACCGACGTGGAGGAACAGGAGACGGCGCTCGACTGACCGATCCTGCTGATCAGCCGGTGTTCTGCAGGCCGGCCGCGACGCCGCCGACCGTTACGGCGACGACGCGGCCGGCCTGCTCGTCTCCCGACCTCGCCTCGGGCAGGAACCGCAGCTGTAGGAACGACAGCGCATCGACGTAGGGGTTCCGAAGGTCGATCGCGCGCCGCAGCACCGGCCGGTGTGCGAGCAGCGCCTCCTGTTCGGTCACGCGGAGGAGAAGATCGAGCGTGCGGT
Source organism: Actinomycetota bacterium (assembly GCA_040902755.1). Lineage (GTDB taxonomy): Bacteria > Actinomycetota > UBA4738 > UBA4738 > HRBIN12 > CALGFI01. The sequence goes on along the minus strand of JBBDWS010000055.1, from coordinate 31,464 downwards.
CGAACTCCTCCATCACATCCGCCTCGATCGCGGCGTCGCCGGCCGCCTCGAGGTACAGCTGTGCGACCTGGCGGTCCGCCTTCGCGAGCGAGAGCTGGACGTTCTCCAAGAACGAGGAGAAGAACGGCCAGCGCCGATGCATCTCGCGCAATCGACGAAGGCCGTCGGGTTCTTCGGCGACCGCTTCCAGTCCGGACCCGACCCCGTACCACCCGGACAGGTTGATCCGGGACTGTCCCCAGGCGAAGACCCACGGGATCGCGCGCACGTCATCCAGGGAGCGGGTCTGTCGCCGGCGGGCGGGCCGCGAGCCGATCTTCATGCCCTCGATCTCATGGATGGGGGTAACGCGCTCGAAGAAGTCGACGAAGCCGTCACGTTCGACGAGCTTTCGCCACACGGTCTCGGACGCGTCGGCCATCGTTCGAGCGAGCGGCCCGAAGGCCTCCCAGCACCCGCGCGCCTCCGCCTCGTGCGAAGCGGTCGACGCGACGAGGACCGCGTGCACGACCTGCTCGAGGTGCCGGCGCGCGAGCGACGGCTCTCCGTACCGCGAGAACGCGACCTC
>JBBDWS010000055.1:21528-30796 GCA_040902755.1 Actinomycetota bacterium | reverse complement strand
GTCTCGAAGAGCGGCACGACATCGAGCTCGAACCTGCGATCGTGCACGGCCGCGCGCCCGAGGTCGTACACGGCCTTCACGTCGCTCGCATCTCGGGTGAACGAAAGGACGAAGCGGCGGCATGCGGCCGGCCCGTTCGCACGCTGGATCTCGTGCATCGTCTCGAACGTGGAGAGCACCTCCTGCAGGGCCCGCGACGGTTGCTCCGGTTTCCGACGCCGCTCCGCCGCGGCGGCGCTCACGACCTGTGCGTGCTCCCGGACCTCGAGCTGCGCGAGATGGAACCCGAACGCCTCCACCTGCCAGACCAGATGCTGCATCTCGCCGAACGCCAGCCGCCTCGCTCCCCCGTCCTCGAGCGAGCGCTGCACGATCCGCAGGTCCTCGAGCAACCGGTCGGGCCCGTCGTACGCGGCGTCGGCGCGCATGCGCGTGGCCGCGAGCCGGTGCGCGCACAGCCCCAGCTTCAGCCGGTGCGCCATCCCCGGAAGCTTGGAGCGCAGCTCCGTGGCCACGCGTGGCAGCGCCTTCGCATCGCGATCGATCGATCGCAACAGCTCCCGGGAAGGCGGCACGTCGCGATCGGCGACGGAGAGCGCGCGCGCGATCCGGCGCGTCGCCGCCTCCAGGCCCATCAGGACGTGCTCGGACGCGATGCGCGCGGCCCGGCGCGTGACGTCGGCGTTCACATCCGGGTTCCCGTCGCGGTCGCCGCCGACCCAGCTCCCCCAGCGCACGGGAAGCTGGTCGAAGACCGGCGGGCGATCTCCCGTTCCCGGCGCGGCCGCCCGGTCGATCTCGCGATAGAGGGTGGGCAGGACCCGGAAGATCGTCTGGTCGAACAGCGCCATGACGGCGCGGACCTCGTCGAGCGGCTGCGGCCGGTGCGAGCGGATCGGATCGGTCCGCCACAGCGCGGTGATCTCTTCGTAGAGACGGCGCTGGAGATCCTCCCGTGCGCCCGGGACCAGGTTCGGATCGTCGCTGCGAGCCAGGAGCTCGCCGATGCGCCACAGCGTCTCGAGTGTCGTCCGCCGGCGCGCCTCGGTCGGATGCGCCGTCAGCACCGGGACGACGTCCAGGTTGCGGATCGCCTCCAGCACGTCCTCGTCGCCGGCGCCGAGCGTCGCGACCGCGGCCTCGACGGACTCCTCGAGCGGCTCCGGCCCGTGTGACCTGGCGAGCAGCTCCCGGACCCGATGGCGTTCTTCGGCCAGGTTCGCGAGCTGGAAGTAGCACGTGAACGCCCGCGCCACCTGCTCGGCCCGAAGGGCATCGAGGGAATCCACGACCTTGAGGACGGCACGTCGTCGCCGCACGCCGGGTATCCGCCGGAGCGCGATGGTCGCGCGTCGCAGACGCTCGACGTCCTCCAGGAGCTCCGGGCCTTCGGTCTCAACCAGTACGCGCCCGAGGATCGTCGAGAGCAACCGCACGTCCCGGCGAAGGGGCGCGGGGACCTCTCCCGCATCGCCGGAGTCGGCCCGGCTCGTACCGGATGCCACGTGATCCTCCAGAGTTCTGGCCGAGTGTCCGGGCCGACGGCCCGAGATCGTCCGCGCCAGCACCCTAGCGGTCGCCAGGCCGAAGCGCCGCGTAGGCTGGGGAGCAACGACAGGGAGGTTCGACGATGACCGGGAACAACACCAGGGACGCATGGAACGAGGTCGGCGAGCGCTTCTCCTCGTGGGGACGCCTCGTCGCCGATCGCTACAAGGAGGCGGAGACGGCTACGGTCGAAAGCGCGCGAGACGCACAGCACAAGCTGGAGGAGTCGGCACGGGAGCTCACGGAGCAGCTGAATCGGGCGTTCACCGCCGTCGGCGACACGCTTCGCGACCCCAAGGCCAAGGAGAACCTGAAGGAGGCCGTCCGGGCGCTCGGCGACGCCGTCTCCGTCACGGTGACGGAGACCGGGGACGAGATCCGCAAACGGGTCGGCCGCCCCGGCACGGACGAGAGCGACGGGAACACCCCCGGACCCGGCGAGGCCCCGCCCACCGCCTGACCAGGCTGGAGGCGGGCGAGTCCGCCGCGGTGTCGAGGAAAGATAGCGGCGGCTACAGCTGCGGATCACCGGGCGGCGGCGGGGGCGGCGGTGGACCCGCCGGCGGCGGTGGCGGCCCGGGCTCGCCGGCCACCGGGGGCGCGGTGCCCGCGGTCCCGCCGAACCCGCTCGCGGCGACCGCCGGCCGGTTCCGGCGCTGCGCGACGACGATGCCGACGACGACCGCCAAGGCGACGATGACCGCCGCGATGATCAACAGCATCGTGAGGTTCGAGTCGCCCCCGCTCGGGATGGCGCTCGCCGTCGCGCGGAGCTCGAGACGTTCGCCGACCACGGGGACCCACGTCACGGTGTTGCCGTCGACCTCGCCGTTCGTGTCCGTCACCGGGCCGGGGAACGTGATCCGGACCTTGAGGTCGGCGCCCTGCAGGAACTGCTCGGCGCCCGGGAACCCGGTCGCGCCGGTCGCGCCGGTGAGCCCCGAGGAAAGATCCAGGGCACCGGTCACGGTGAACGAATCGCCCTCACGGGTGATCCGAAGCTCGTCGGGCGTGCCGCTCGAGAGCGTCGCGAGGGGCACCGAGTCGAAGACGAAACGCTGGCCGATGAACTCGTCGTCCTCGAAGGGTTCGGTGGTGACGCCCTCGGCGTCGGATGGCAGTGGCGAGTCGGTGCCGAGGAAGTCCTCGATGGACCCTCCGGTCAGCTCGATCAGCTGCTTGTCCACGCCGAAGATGATGCTTCCGCTGACCGTGTTGTTCTCGGAGACCTGCAGGTCCATGTCGAGCTTGAGGCACGCGCCGAGCAACAGCGCGAGGATCCCCAACCCCGCGATCCGCCCCACCGTCCGCCACCTGTGCGTCATCCGTTCCCCCTTCGATCCGCTCGGACGAGCCTATAGGAGCAACGCGCCCTGAGGGCTCGTTCAGGGAGAAGCGGGGGGCCGGCCCGACAACGCCTCGACGATGTCCTCTTCCAGGACCGACAGATACGCGTACAACGCGTACGAGCCGTGGGTCCCCTCGTCACCCACGAAGTCCTCGGGCTCGCTCTCTTCGGTCACCGCGAGGCGGATGCCGAGCACGAGGCGCAGATCGTTGACCGCGGCGAGCCACGCGAGGGCCTCCTCCTCGTCCAGGTGCGCCGAGTCGATCGTGCGCGCCATGGTCCCGATCGCCTTCATGCGCTGTTCGGTCAGGTCGTCGCGAACGAAGCCGTCGAACTCGGCCGCCGCGACCGGATCGTCCGGGTACGCAGAGGGAAACAGGCGCTGGAGCGCCGGGTCCTGGGCGTCGCCCTCATCGAGCAGCAAGCGGAGCTGGTCGGGGAGCTCGCGGAGCACGTTGCGTTCGGATCGCGGGATCCGCAGGTCGAACCCACCGCCCGATGACCGCACGATGCGGTGTCGGATCGCCACTCACCGGCTCCTCTGCATCGTCGCCCACAGGCCGTGCGCGTGGAGTCTCGACACGTCGAACTCACACGTCTCGCGCGCGCCCTCGCTCACCACGGCCTTGCCCTTGTGGTGGACGTCCAGCATCAGCTTCGTCGCCTTCTCGAGCGGATACCCGAACAGCTTCTGGAAGACGTACACGACGTAGGACATCAGGTTGATCGGGTCGTTCCACACGATGACGATCCACGGGACGTCGGGCGTGACGTCCTGCTCGTCTGCCGGGCGTTCGGTCTCCACGGGTGCGGTCTGGGCCATCGCCGCCAGCGTACGCTCCCGGTTCGGGCTCGAGCCCGGCGGTCAGCCGCCCGGACGCGGCCGAGGTCGCTCGAACCGCCCGACCACGATCACGAACGCCGCGAGGATCGCGCCGGGGACCAGGATCCAGACCGGGCGCTCGAGCCACCATCGCGCCGTCGTGTCGACCTCATGACCGAAACCGAGCGGCCACAGGGCGAGGATGGCGATCAGGTAGGCCGTCATGTGCCAGAGGAACAGCGTCATGATGATGCCGTTCGTGAAGATGGTCGCCTTCCACGGACCGGTGCGTTCGAGCCATCCGGCGACGCGTTCCCGCAGCAGCATCACCGCGCCGATCGACCAGATGCCGCCGAGCAGGAAGCACAACGTCGGTGGATACGCGTTCGAGATCGGCTCGACGTCGGTGCCGAGCAAGCTCTTCGGGTAGTGCCCGATCTCCGGGAACCAATCGAAGCGCGCCTGCCCGAACGGCTCGAACACCCACGGGTTCGTCAGCAGGACGAGGCCGGCGAGACCGGCGACCACCATCCCAAGATGCAGACGGCGCCGGCCGGCCAGCCTTCCGTCGGCGTAGAAGAAGCCGAGCTGGTGCGGGAACAGCAGCACGGGGAGCACGTTCAGGTAGCGGAAGCGCCGGAGCTCGAGTCCGAAGCCGACGACGTCGACCACGACGACCATCGCGATCATCGCCACCGGGACCCACAACCCGAACCGGCGGTGCAGCCCGATCAGCAGCGGAGAGGCGACCACGACGACGAGGTAGAAGCCGAGGAACCACAGCGGTCCGAACGGCAGCGTCTGCGCCGGTGGGAGCATCCCGCGCAGCAGCGTGGTGTCGCCCCACAGCTCCGGGCCCGCAGGCCGGCCGGCATCGGCCAGGTGCAGGCCGATCTGGACCACCGCCCACGCCCCGAGGAAGACGGCGGAGGGCCGGAGCAATCGCGATGCGCGACTCCGCACGAAGGCGGCCGTTCCCTCGCCGCGGCGCCGGAACGCCTCGTACGTCGTGAGATTCGAGAACCCGCCGACGAAGAAGAAGATCGGCATGACCTGGAACAGCCACGTTCCGAGCCACAGCCCGCTCGAGAGGCCGACCGCGCTCGTCAGGTAGACGAGCCCATCCTCGCGATGGATCACCCCGATGAACCAGTGGCCGAACACCACGGCGCAGATCGACACGGCGCGCAGGAAGTCGACGTACCGGTCGCGGGTGCTCGGCGTGGCGTTCGCGAGCGCATCGAGGCTTCGCATCGGCTCCGTCGTACGCCACGCGCCGCGACCGGTCAACGACCGGCGGCCGGTGTTTCGGTCAGGGACCGACGCGGAGCACGAGGATGCAGACGTCGTCGGGCGCCTGACCGCCGGGGTCGGCGATCGCCTCACCCACCCGATCGACGGTTTCCTGCGCGCTGAGGCCGGCGCACGCGCCCACGAGCGAGCGCCACCCCTCCTCGCCGAGCGCCGCCGGGTGACGCGGGTCGAACAGGCCGTCGGTGAAGAACACCGCGAGGTCGCCGGGCTCGAGCTCGATCTCCCGGTCGGCGATCTCGACGTCCTCGAACACGCCGAGCAGCGATCCCGCCGTGCCGGCCGTCTCGATCCCTCCCGAGCCCCGAAGCACCAGCGGCGCGGGATGGCCGCCACACGCGACCGTGAGACGGACGCCATCGCCGTTCGCCTCGATCCGGCCGAGCGCCACCGTGCAGAAGCGTTCGCCGTCCTCGCGCAGCATCACGCGGTTCAGGTCGCTGAGCGCCTCGCCCGGAGACGACTGGCGCAGCGCGGAGGCCCGCAGCGTGTGTCGCGCCATCCCCGTCAGCGCCGCGGCCTCGACGCCCTTGCCGCAGACGTCCCCGACGACCACACCCCAGACGTGCTCGCTGGCCTCGAACACGTCGTAGAAGTCGCCGCCGACCTCGTTCGTGACACCCGCGGGCTGGTAGAACGTCGCGACCTCGACGCCGGGGATGTCGGGAAGATGCCGCGGCAGCAGTGTCTTCTGGAGCGTCTTGGCGATGTGGCTGCGTTCCTCATAGAGACGGGCGTTGTCGATGGCCGTGGCCGCTCGCCGAGCGAGCTCGAGCGCCAGCTCGAGCTCTTCCTCCCCGAACGTGCGGCCCGATTCGGCCGACGCGAACGTGATCGCTCCGAACGCCCGCCCGCGCGCCTCGAGCGGAACGATCATCGCGGAGCGGACGCCGAGTTCCTGGAGCATCCGGCGCTGCTCGAGATCGACGACGCCCTGCTCGAGCATCCCCTCGGTGATCTCCGGATAGATCAGTGGCTCCCGGCTGTCGATCGCGAGTGCCGCGCCGTTCGGATCGCCCGCGCGGGCGGGATAGCGCCGCTGGTACTCACGCGCCAGAGCGATCTTGCCGGGATCCGCGTGGTGCACCGCCTCCGAGCGGATGGAACCATCGGCCTCGAGCATGTCGATGCTGCACCAATCGGCGAGGCGCGGAACGACGAGCACCGCAACCTTTGCGAGCGTCTTGCGCGAGTCGAGCGACCTGCCGAGCGTCATGCTCGCGTCCGCGAGGAACGCCATGCGTTCGTGGGCCCGCTCGACACCCTCCCGGGTGGCGCGCTCGCTCTCGAACAGCCTGGCCTGCAGCTCTTCCGCGCGGCGCTGCGGCGTGATGTCGCGGATGTAGCCCGTGAAGAGCGCGGGATGGGGATCGGGGAGCTGGACGCGCGTGACGGTGAGCTCCACCGGGAACTCGGTGCCGTCGGCGCGCATCCCCATGAGCTCCAGGCGGCGGCCGAGGATGTGGCTCTCTCCCGTCGCGTTGTAGCGGCGGAGCGCTTCACGGTGCTGATCCCGGAGGCCGGGCGGGATGACGAGCTCGGCCAGCTCGCGACCGACCGCGTCGGCGCGGTCGTGACCGAACAGCTCCGCAGCGGCCGCGTTCAGCTCGACCACCCGCCCCTGTGCGTCCATCGTGACGATCGCCTCGAGCGCGGACTCCAGCACGGCGCTCTTGCGCGCTTCGCTCTCGACGAGCTCCGCCGCGGTGCTCTGGCGCTCGAGGTATTGCCCGATGTGGGCGCCGGTGGCCGACATGAGGTCGAAGAGCGCCTCGTCGGGCTCGCGGATCCTCCGGCTGAAGAACTCCATCACGCCGAGAACCTCTCCCCCGAGCGTGATCGGGAACGCGAAGGCAGCGTGGAGCCCTTCCTCGAGCGCGAAGGGAGCGCGCGGGAAGTTGTCGTCGCGGCCGACGTCTGGGATCCACACCGGCCGTCCGGTGCTCCATACTCGGCCGGGGAGCCCGATCCCCCGTTCGAACAGGAACTCCCGGCTCTTGTCCAGGAACCGATCTCCCGTGGTCTCGTTCGCACTCCAGCCACCCGCGGCGCGGAGGACACCGGCGGTATCGTCCACACGCCACAGGTCGCCGACCTCCCACCCCAACGCTTCGCCGATCGCCGCGACCAAACCCGGTGCCGCCTCTTCGATCGACGGAGCGGTCGACAACATTCGCGCGACCGCGTACTGGACGGCGAGGCTCCGCTCCGCTTCCTTGCGCTCGGTGATGTCGGCGCAGACGCCGGCCATCCCGGTGGGCCGACCGTGCTCGTCCCGGAGCACACGACCGCGGACCGTGAGCCACCGGACCGCGCCGTCGTTCCGACGAAGGATGCGGTAGTCGATGGCGTAGTCCCGGCTCTCGTGAACGGCCGCTTCGATCGATCCGAGGACGCGCGTGCGGTCTTCCGGATACATGTCGGCCTGGAAGTCCTCGAAGGTGCGCAGGAATGCCCCCGGCTCGAGCCCGTGGATCCGCTCCAGGTTCTCGGACCATCGGACGGTCCCGGCAGGCATGTCCCAATGCCAGGTACCCATCCGGCCCGCGTCCAGGGCGATCTGCAACGTGTCGAGCTCGGTCGGCCCGATGGCCGGCGCGTCCAGCGTGGAGGAGCGGTCGAGCTCGAACCAGACCCGCGTCGGCGCCCCGTCATCGATCCCCCATCGGTCGGCGACGCGCTCGACGAGCACCAGCCCCCATCCACCGGCGTCGAGGAGCCCCGAAGCGGGCGGCTGGACGAACCCCACGCCCTGGTCCGTTACCTCGACCCGTACGGCGTCGGGGCGGACGGTCACGCGCACGCGGACCTCGGCCCCGGGTCGCTGGGGCCCGCGGCGAACGGCGTTCGTCACGAGCTCGCTGACAAGCAGCTTCGCGTTCTCCAGGACCGATCGGCTGAGCCGCTGCCCGATCAGGTCGAGCGCGCGCCGCGCCGATGCCGCGGCCCGCGGTTCCGAAGGGAACCGCCGTTCGACGACGGCCTCATCCGCTCGGTTGGCCGGGTCCGCCCGCTCCGACGTCCGCGGGGTCATCGACGATCTCCACGTGCTCCAAGAGGGATCCGAAACACCCGTCTCACGGCTTCCGAACGGCGGCGACGGCGATCCGGCGTCCTACACGACGGGCACGTAGGTGGGCGGCCACGCTCACGCAGCATCGTCGAATCGCTGAACGTGACCCGCGATAGGTCGAGGTCGCCGCCCATCGAGAGGACGGCGACCCCTTGACCTTGACCTTCGTATCGTTGCGACCTCACATCGGCTCACCGCCGGTCCGTCATGTGAAGATGCTGACGCCTCCGGGGCCGACGAGCAGGCCGACGACGATCAGAACGATCCCCGCAACGACGGCGCCGCGGAGAAGGCTGACGATCCCGGCGATCACCAGGATCGCGGCGAGGATCCACAGCAGCGTTGCCGCGCCGCCGTTGTTCCCCGCCTGCATCAACATTGCAAGCATCATCGATCTCCTCCTCGTGAGTTCCTCGTGAATCACTCGTTTCTCGGTGGGGCTTCTACGACACGCGGGGCAGGATGTACCAGGCAATGAACGCGAGGATCGCGAGCACGATCACTACGACAGCCGTGTACTTGATCGCCGCGTAGCCGACGATGCCGTCGGACTCTTCGTGCACGGGCGAGTCGTGTGTGTGGTGGTCCTCACGGTAGCTCATCTGTTCACCTCCCCAGGTTGAGTCGTTTCGGTCAAGCGCAGGGATTCCCGGCCGCCGTCCCCCGTAAACACGCTCTGCGGCGAACGCGGTGCCGGTGGGCGGGCGCATGAGGGCGCGATGTCCGGGTAGGGTCGGTTCGTGGGAGAGAGAACCGGCAAGGACGAGAGCCACGAGGAACGGCTCGACCGTGAGCTGATCGAGTTCCTCAACGAGATTCGCGTCGCGCTGCCCGGCGTGCAGGTGCTCTTCGCGTTCCTGCTCACGATCCCGTTCACGGGTCGCTTCACGAAGCTCTCGGATGTGCAGCACGCCGTCTACTTCGGGACGTTCTGCGCGGCGGTTATCTCGACCGCCCTGTTGATGTCGCCGACCGCCTACCACCGGCTCCGGTGGCGGCGCTTCGACAAGGAGGCGATGCTGCAGATCTCGAACCGGCTGGCGATCGCCGGCCTTGTCTGCCTCGCGCTCGCCATCGTTGGTGCTGTGTTCCTGATCGCCGACCTGCTGTTCGGAACGGCAAGCGCGGCGGCCCCCCGGCTACCGGCCCCCCCCCAGCACGGGGG
>JBBDWS010000055.1:18729-21518 GCA_040902755.1 Actinomycetota bacterium | reverse complement strand
CACCGGGATCGCGGCCGCCGCGCTGCTCGGGGGCTTGTGGTTCGTGCTCCCGCTCACCCGTGAGATCAAAGACCGGCAAACGGGGAGCGACGACTAGCGGTCGTCGCCGTCCAGCACGTCGTCGAGCGCTTCCTTGGTCTTGTCGACCGCATTGCCGGTCTTCTCCTTGACCGTCGCGCCGGCCTGGTCCAGCTTGCCCTCGCGCTCGAGGTCCTTGTTGCCGGTCAGGTCGCCCGCGGCTTCCTTCACCCGGCCCTTCGCTTCATCCGTCTTCTCGCCCATGCGCTCCTCCTTCGATCCGATGCCACGTACGTTCCCGAGGCCGCGCGGCCGCAAACGGGTCGGGCCGGGCGTCCCGCGGGCAGGGACCGGGCGATCGGGGTAGGCGGCGCGGATCAGGAAAGCGGAAGCAAGAACCTGATCAGGCGGCGGCCCTCCTCAGTCTGGACCGAGGTATCGGGGAACAGCGAGCGGATGAGCTCGAGCCGTGCCGGTGCACCGAGGTCATCGAGTGCCTGCTGCTCGTCCGTCACGCCACCTTCGGGCGCCTCGACGGCGAACGAGACGGCGTTGCCCACCTCCTCGGCACGGACCCGGATCGGGCTCCCGGCCAGGAGGGCGTCGACGCACGCCTCGGAGATCGCGATCTTCAGGTCCTCCACGGTCTCGCCCGCCACGTCGTAGTGCCGCGCGATCGCCGCCGCGAACGAGCGCGCCGTTCCCAGATGCTCGGCCGCCGCGGGGAGCTGGAGGTCGAAGACGTCGTGGCTCACGCCTGCATCGCCTCGCCGGCGGAGGGCCGGATCGTGAACAACCGGTCCAACCCGGTCACCGTGAAGACTTTCAGGATCGACTCGTTGGGGCACGCGATCGCGAGCTCGCCTCCCGCCTCCCTCATCCGTTTCATGCACGCGACGAGCACGCTGAGCCCGCTCGAATCCATGAAGTCCACGCCCCGCAGATCCACGACGAGTCGCTTGGCTTCGAGGTGCTGGAGCTCCTCGATGCGCGCCCGAAGGAGCGGCGCGCTCGAGAGGTCGACCTCCCCGACCACATCGAGAACGGTCCAGTCACCTTCCTCACGGCTATCGAGTCGGAGTTCGACCGTGTGGGGCTCCTTGAAGGCGCGCTCGGGAGATCGGCGCATAGTATAGGCTCGCGTGCGAACGACCTCACAGACCGCGGTGACGATCACGGTGCCGGCTCGGGCGGAGTTCCTGCACGTCGTGAGGTCGGTGGTCGGAAGCGTTGCGGCCCGCCACAACCTCACGATCGATGCGATCGAAGATCTGCGGATCGCGGTCGACGAGGCGTGCGCTCAACTGCTCGTCGCACGCGGGTCCTCCGTCGTCGTCGAGCTGACCGCCGGTGCGGGAGGGATCCAAGCGACCTGCAGCACCGATGCCGAGGTCGAGGTCTGGCCGCCGGACGGCGTCGAGCATTCGCTGGCCGCCCAGGTGCTCCAAGGCCTCGCCGACGAGGTCGCATGGGAACGGACGGCCGGTGGTCCCGCGGTGCGTGTCGGCAAGCGCGCGCTCACCGACGCGTGAGCGCCCTCTCCGATCTCGACGACGCCACGCTGTTCGCCCGCCTGCCCGACGAAGACGCCCGCGAGGCCCTGGTGGTCCGGCACCGGCCACTCGCGATGTACGTCGCGCGGAAGTTCACCGGGCGAGGCGAGAGCCTGGAGGATCGAAGCCCCGACGCCTCTCGCGCGTACACCGCGGCCTCGCTGGACGCGCCCATCGGAGAGGATGACGGGTTCTCGGCGGCCGACACGCTCGCCGTGCACGACGACCGCTTCGAGAACCTCGACGCCTGGCAGAGCGTTGCTCCTCTCCTGCGGGAGCTGCCCGGACGAGAACGAACGATCCTGTACATGCGCTTCTTCGAGGAGAAGACCCAGACCGAGATCGCCCAGGAGCTCGGGATCAGCCAGATGCACGTGTCACGCCTCCTCGCACGGACCCTGGCCGGCCTTCGCCAGGGCGCCGGGGCCTAGCAGCGCGACCGCCTGTCGGGAGCCCTTGCCCGCAACCGGGACCGCCGGGCTCCCTCGTCCCAGGCCGTCTCGGTTTGAACGCCCAGATCGCGGGTATGAGCCCGCCGTGAACGAGCCGATCGACCTCGAGGGGCCGGTTGCCCTCCGGGGGAAGTTCCCCGGTGGGGCGTCCAAAGGTCCCTGTCGGAATCGGGTCGGGCGTGTCTGCGCCGATGGGGAGTGCCGAACGGTCCTGTCCGTGTACAACACGGGCGACCGCTGTTGGGAGCACACCCAGCCCACGCCCTACCTGCTCAACGTCCGACGCTTCCGCACGGCCAAGCTGCCCGCCTAGAGCCCAGCCCACGTTTGGGCGCCTTCGGGCGGGGTAGGCGTTCTGCTGCAACGCAGGTGTCTTCGGGGAAGAGGAGAGGGATCGATGGAGATCATCGCCTGGTTGATCGTCGGACTCATCGCTGGCGCCTTGGCGCGCCTGCTCGTGCCTGGGCGGGACCCGATGGGGGTCCTGGGCACGTTGGTCTTGGGCCTCGTCGGCTCGGTGATCGGGGGCCTGGTCGGGAACCTCTTCGCAGAGGGCGACCAGACCTTCTCGCCCGCCGGGCTGATCGGGTCGATCCTCGGGGCGGTCCTTGCGCTCGTCGTCTACCGGGCCGCGGCAACCCGCCGGACCGCATAGGTCCGGCCGAGAGCGGGGAGGCCGGTCCGCCCCCCTGCCCGAAGGTTGGTGGCCCCTCCACCGCCTGCGTTCGGGCCGGCCTCCACGCCGTGAGAGCCCCCGGGGGCGCGG
>JBBDWS010000055.1:0-18719 GCA_040902755.1 Actinomycetota bacterium | reverse complement strand
CCCGGCGCCCGTGAGGGCGCCGGGGCTCCTTTCTTCCTCTCGGGTCTTTCTCTCGGAGGGTTTCTCGCTGTTCCCGTTCGCGCTTCGCGGCCTTCCGCGCTCCGCGTACACCCTTCGTTTGTGCGCGTCGGGCTTCGGGTACCTGGCTGCCCAGTGACTCACGACGATGAGGAGACCGAGATGACGACGCTCCTGAAGTGTCTGGCCTGCGGGGAGATCCAAGCGCTCGGAAGCGGACGCACCGTCTGCAAGTGCGGCCGCAGCGCAGCGAGGCTCGACGGTGCCATCGTCGAGGTGCAAGGTCCGGCCCGGGTGCTCGTTCCCGCCGATGATGTGATGACCGTCGACGGGATCCCCTGGACCGCCATGCCCGAAGAGCCCGTCGTCGTTCGCCGCGCCGCCTAAGCGCCAAGCGAGGTGGCATCAGGCATCGCGTCAGGCGTCGGCGTCAGGCGTAGACGATGACCGAGCGGGTCTCCTCGCCCGCCTCGAACCGTTCCAGCGCCACGTTGATCTCCTCGAGCGCGATGGTTCGCGCGATCAGCGGCTCCACACGGAGCTCCCCTCGCTTCAAGAGGTCCGCGAGCATCGGGAAGTCGCGCGGTGGCACCGTGGATCCGTACCAAGACCCCGTGATCGTCTTCTCCTGCACCGTCACGTCGAGCGCGGGGAGTGAGACCGGCGCGTCGGGTGCGGCCATGCCGACGAGGACGGTCGTGCCGCCGGCCGAGGTGACCCCGGTGGCGAGCTCGATCGTCTGTGGGCGGCCCAGGCACTCGAATGCGTAACGCGCTCCCCCTCCGACGACATCGTGCACACGGGCCTCGACGTCCTCGCCGGAGAGCACGACCTCGGTCGCGCCCAGGTCCTTCGCGAGCTCGAGCTTTGCCGGCACGACGTCGACCGCGACGATCGGTGAGGCACCGGCGATCCTTGCCCCCTGGATCACACTCAGCCCCACCGCGCCACACCCGATCACGACGACGGACTCGCCCGGCCGGACCCCTGCGGTGTTCGCAACGGCTCCGACACCCGTCATCACCGCGCACCCGAGGAGGGCCGCATGTTCCATGGGCACGGACGGGTCGATCTTGATCGCCGTGTTCGCCGGCACGATCGCCTGTTCGGCGAACGACGAGGGCACGTTGTGATGGATCGGAGTGCCGCCGAGGTGGAACCGGGTCGTGCCGTCGGCGAGGAACCCGGCGTCGAACGACCCCAGCCGCTCGCACGTCGCGGGGCTGCCGGCCGCGCACCGCCGGCACGTCCCGCAATACGGGAGCCACGAGCAGACCACATGGTCTCCCTCGGTGAGGCCGACGACCCCTTCGCCCACCTCCTCGACGACCGCGGAGCCCTCGTGACCGAGCACGACGGGGAGGGGGTGTGGGTGCACACCCCGGACGGTGTGCCAGTCGGAGCGGCAGATACCGGAAGCCGCCATCCGGATCCGCACCTCCCCCGCCTTCGGCGGGTCGAGCTCCAGCTCCTCGATCCGGAGCGGCGTACCGAACTCGAATAGGACCGCCGCGCGCACGCGGGGAGCCTACCCCGGCCGGCTCGACCCGTTCCCTGGAGACGGCCCGGGCGAGAGGCACCCGCATCGCGGTACGCTCACGACATGGCGAACAAGTCGAACAGCTCGAGGGGAACGGTCGACAAGCTCGGCGATCTGGTCAGCGACATCGCGCAGCGGGCGCCGGCGGTGGGCAAGGCCGTCGCCGACCAGGCCCCGAAGATCGCCCGGACCGTGAGCAAGAAGGCTCCGGAGGCCGCGAGGAAGCTCGCCTCCAAGGCGCCGCCGCGGGTCGGCAAGGTGATCCGCGCCGCCGGGGATACGGTTTCCAAGCGCGCCCCGCAGGTCGGCAAGGCGATCAAGGACAACGCCCCCAAGGTGGCGCAGAAGGTCGCATCGGCCGCCAAGCGGCAGAGCTCGAAGGTCCGCGGGAAGAAGAGCGCGAAGCCCGCCTCCGCCGCGAAGAGGTCGACGGCCAAGAAGTCGACGGCCAAGAGAACCACCGCGAAGAAGAGCACCGCGAAGCGGTCCGCCGCCAAGAAGCCGACGGCGAAGCGGTCGACCCCCAAGACGACGAGCTAGCCCAGGCGTCGCAGGGAGAACCAGGCGGCTCCCGGGGGATGGCTCCCTGGCTGCACGCGTTCCAGCTCGAACGCCCACGCGAACCGGCGCCGGATCTCGGGCTCTCGCGTCCGCCGGGTTCCCGGCAACTTCATCCGGGGACCGAACGCGAAGATCATCATCCGGGAGCCGGGGCGCGCCACGCGTGCCGCCTCGCGTACATACGCGTCGCGTCGGCTCGGAACCACGCTGTGGAAACAGCCGATGTCGAGCAGGAGGTCGAACGGCCCCTCGACGCCGAGCTCGCTCAGTCGCGTCACGTCGCCTTCCACGAACATCGCGCCGGACACCCAGTCGGCCTTCCGGCGGGCCGACTCGATCGCATGGCTCGAGAAGTCGACCCCGACCGCCGTCCATCGGTGTTGCACGAGGTAGATGACGTTCGTTCCCGTCCCACAGCCGAGGTCGAGCGCCCGGCCGGGCTCGAGCGCGTTCGGCCCCTCGGTCACCTCGACGAGCTCCGGTGGTGGGATCCCGGTGTCCCACGGAGTCTTCCCGCGCCGGTACGCGCGCTCATACAGCCGCTGCAGGAACGCCATCAGATCTCGGCGTCGAACGTATCGCACGCCTCGGGGTCGCCGCGGTCGAAACCGACCCGGAACCATCGCACGCGTTGCTCCGAGGTGCCGTGCGTAAAGGTTTCGGGATCGATGCGACCCTGCGTCCGTTCCTGGATCCGGTCGTCGCCCACCGACTCGGCCGCCGCGATCCCTTCTTCGATGTCACCCGGTTCCAGGACCCCGCGCGAGTACGCGGACGCGCCCCAGACCCCGGCGAAGCAGTCGGCCTGAAGCTCGAGCCGGACCGAGAGCTCGTTCGCGATCTGGGGTTCCTCCCGGCTTCGGCGCTGCACGTCCTGGTTGATGCCGAGGAGCGTCTGCACGTGATGTCCCACCTCGTGCGCGAGCACGTACGCCTGCGCGAAGTCGCCCGGCGCGTCGAACCGCTGTTCTAACTCGCGGAAGAAGTCCAGGTCCAGGTAGACGAGGCCGTCGGCGGGACAGTAGAAGGGGCCCGTTGCCGACGAGGCGACCCCGCAGCCCGACTGGGTCCGGTCGGTGAAGAGCACGATGCCTGTGTCCTCGTAGCGCCTCCCTGCAGGCCCGAAGATGTCTTGGTCCCACGTCACCTGGATGTCGTCGAAGACCGCGTCGACGAACTCGACGAGCTTCGCGTCGGGGTCGGGTCCCTCCTGCCCCGGCGGCGCCTCCTCCGCGCCGCCGAGATCGCCCGGGCTGGGGATCCCGAAGCCGCCGTCGCCACAGAGCTGGAACGCGAAGAAGACCACGAGCAACAGCACGCCGATCGCCCCACCGCCGACGCCGACCGGAACACCTGCGCCGCCCCGGCCGATCGGGAGCCGCTGGCCTCGGCGGTCGATGACACCCCCGCGTTGTCGTCGCAGTCGCTTCAAGCGCATGGGTATCACCATCCCCACGGAGCAGGCTCCCGACACCTTCGCGGTGTCGCCCGCCATGATGGCCCCGTGACGCGCTGGATCTTCCACATGGACCTGGACCAGTTCATCGCGGCGGTCGAGCTCTTGCGCCGGCCCGCGCTGGTCGGGAAGCCGGTCGTCGTCGGAGGCGACGGCGACCCGACCAAGCGCGGCGTGGTCTCGACGGCGAACTACGAAGCGCGCGAGTTCGGGATCCGGAGCGGGATGCCGCTGCGAACGGCGTTCAAGCGATGTCCCGCCGCCGTCTTCCTGCCGGTGGACGCCGAGGCGTACCTCGCCGCATCGAAGGCCGTGATGGACACACTGCGAACCTTCCCCGCCGTCGTGCAGGAGGCGGGGTGGGACGAGGCCTTCCTCGCCGTGGAGAGCCGTGACCCCGAGGGCCTCGCGCGCGAGATCCAGCAGGCGGTCCTCGAACGCACGGAGCTCTGGTGCTCGATCGGGGTGGGCGACACGAAGCTCCGCGCGAAGATGGCGACCGGCTTCGCCAAGCCCAAGGGCGTGTTCCGGCTCACTCGAGACAACTGGGATGAAGTGATGGGCGCGCGCGCCACGTCCGAGATCTGGGGCATCGGCCGGAAAACGGCGGCCAAGCTGACGGAGCTCGGGATCCACACGGTCGACGACCTAGCCCGGGCCGGCGAGGACACCCTCGCTCGTCGGTTCGGCCCGAACACCGGACCGTGGCTCCGGGACCTGGCGACCGGCGAGGACGGGAGCCCGGTGACGGACGAGCCCTACGTGCCGAGGGGCCACGGCCGCGAGCGCACGTTCCAGCAGGACCTCACCGATGCCGCCGAGATCCGCCGCAGCGTCGCCGATCTGGCGAGGGAGCTGATGAAGGATCTCCGCAAGGACGAACGCCCGGTGATCCGCGTGATCGTCAAGGTCCGGTTCGCCCCGTTCTTCACGAGCACCCACGGCGCCAAGCTGCCCGAGCCCAGCACGGATCCGCGGGCGATCGAGGCGGCGGCGCTCGAGGCGCTCGAGCGGTTCGAGATCGACCGCCCAGTTCGCCTGCTCGGCGTTCGCGCCGAGTTCGCGAGAGAAGCGACTAGGCCAGAGGCTTGATCGCGAGCAGGCGGTACGTCGGTGGCCGCTCCTCGTGTTGGCTGTGACACGTGAGGCGCCGCGCAACGAGCTCCGGCTCGCGCGCGACGTGCACCTCGAATCGACCCGTGGCCGTCCGGAAGCGGACCCGCGCGCCGAAGGGCGTCGTCGTCGCATCTTCGGGCTCGACGTCGTCGATCCGGTCCAGGCCCTCCTGCTCGCGAAGGAAATGCTCCGCGGCCTGAACCGGCATGGGCCGGCACGAGCGTCCGCGTAGCCGCTCCAGGTCGAGCAGGCCGTCGAGATACGTCCGTATGACGGCCTCCGACTCTTCCGGACGCACGCGACCGAAGTAGAAGCCGTGCGGGAAGACGACCAGGTTGCCCGCGAAGCGGTCGCCCCCGAAGTGGCTGCTCTCCCACGTCTCGTCCGGGAACGCCGACGCGAGCGCCTCCGCGAGCGGGCGGCCGCGCTCGGCGCAACACGGATCGTGGCGCCCGTGCGTGCAGACGAGGAACACGGGGCCTTCGTGCGGAGTGCCTGCTCCCGGCCGCTCCCCGCGCCCGAGCCGGTCGAGATCGAGCTCCAGCGCGGCCTCGAAACACGTCAGCGCCACCCGCTCGACCCACGGCTCCTCGGGGCCAGAGCGGATCGCGAAGGCCCCGGTGCCCCCCTCGGCCGACCGGCCCGGGCGACGGATCAACAGGACACGGACGCCCGAGGCGGCGGCGCGTATCCGCAACTCGTCGCCGAGGCCGTCGGGCAGCCGGCTGTCGGGAAGGGCATGCCGGCCCCACGGTCCGGGGTGCTCGATCAGGAGCCAGCTCCGCACGGTCGAGGCGGTGCCGAGCAACGGTTCCTCGCGGGCCGCGCTCTCCTCGGAGCACCGAAACCCGCCGGGCGAGACGGGATGCCTCGACGCGTGAGGCACCGACACCGGATCTTCGGACACGCGTCTCAGCGAACGGGCTCGAGACCCAGCAGTCCCTCGCGGACGAGACGCCGGATCAGCACCACACGGCTCTGCGCGTCGTCGATCTCCTCGCGCAGGTCGCCGACCCGGAACGAACCCCGGCCGGCGATCGATCGCATCGCAGGCCCGAGCCATCGCGGCATCTCGAGGCGCCGGTCGCCGAGCAGCACGACGAGCCGGTCACCCTTGGTCCGGAGCTCGCACACCGAACCCGGCCTGCGATGGACCCGCGTGGCATCGTCGATGGCGTCGAGCGCGAGCTGCTCGACGAGCGTTCCGCGAAGGAGCGGCGCTCGAGTGGACAAGAACCGCTCGATCCGCGCCTCGGCCATCTCCACCGCGTCGAGCTCGCCGAGCTGCCGCCCTCCCTGCACGAGCCGGCGCGCGAGCTCGCCCGCGAACGCGGCCGGATCGCGGGTCCATCCGGCGGGAACCCGGTCTTCGAGCGAGGGATCGTGTTCCAAACGCTTCCAGGCGTCCGCGAGGACGTCGCGCCACGAGGCGACGTGCACGCCGATCGTGAGATGGCCCGACAGCGTCTCCTGCGTCGAGGCCGCGTGCGGCGTCCCCTCCGGCATGTAGATGCAATCGCCCGGTTCCAGCGTCGCCTCCATGGGTTCGCGCTCGGGCTCGCGCGGCGACGCGTGCACGTCCCAACGCTTCCTCCCGAAAGCCTGGAGCACGAACACGTCGTGGGGATCCTCGTGCAGCGCCAGCCCCTGCGCGCCCGGGGGCGTGACGTACGCGTTCACCTGACACGGGTGACCGAGCTCGAGCTCGAGGCCCCGGCAGAGCTCGGTCACGGGCGGCCAGTACCGGTGGAGGCCCTGCAGGACGATCGTGGCGCCGTTCCGGAAGAGCTCGAACACGCGCGCCGGATCGGCCATCCCGTCGACGGGCTTGGATCCGGTGCGACCCGACCGCGTGTACTCGGACTCGGCGATGGCTCTGTCCGAGCGCACCAGACGGAACGACGGCGTCCGAAGCGACGTCGTCGACAGGATCCGATCGGCGTCGTCGAAGCTCAGCAGGTCCGCGTAGCCGAGACGGTCGGCTCCGCGCAGGATCGCGGCGTTGCGACCCCACGTCGTCCGCAGGAATGCGTCCGCATCGCCCGTGCAGCGGGCGAGCGGCGAGTCACCCTCGAGCGCCCGGGGAGGCGCGTCGACGACGGAGCTCACGCGGGCTGGTCGGTGCTGTCCGTGTCCTTGCTGTCGGTGCCGTCGGCATCCTTGGAGTCGCCGTCCTGCATGTCCGTCGCGTCGCCGTCGGTGCCGTCGGAGTCCTTCTTGTCGGTGGTGTCCTCGTCCCGGGGACGCTCCTCCGTCGCCGACGCCGAGCCCGGCGTGGCCGTGCTGATGTCCTCGTCCGACAGCGAGCGGGTGGTCGACTCGTCCATGGCGGAACGCCTCCTTCGGGGAACGATCTCGACCCACCCTAGCGCGGTGAGCACCACTCGCGCATCGGGAAAGCCGGGCCCGGAGCAAGGCCGCATAGACTCGCGCCGTGTCCAGGCCCATCCGCGTCGGGATCCAGCTCCCCGAGGTCGAGCGCGACGTGCGCTGGTCCGAGTACGTGACCATCGCGCGGGCCGCCGAGGACGCCGGGTTCGACTCGATCTGGATGGGCGACCATCTCTTGTATCGGGACGACGGACGTCCCGAGCGCGGGCCGTGGGACGCGTGGACGATCCTCGCCGGGATCGCCGCCGTGACCGAACGCGTTCGGCTCGGACCCCTCGTCGCGTGCCTCGGCTTCCACCCGCCCGGCGTGCTTGCCCGGATGGCGGCGACCGTCGACGAGATCGGCCGCGGCCGGCTCGTGCTCGGCGTCGGCGCCGGCTGGAACGAGACCGAGTTCCGAGCCTTCGGGTTGCCCTTCGACCACCGCGTCGATCGGTTCGAGGAAGCGTTCACGATCGTGCGGGGGCTCCTCTCGGGCGAGCGAGTGACGCTGCAAGGCACGCATGTACGCGCCGAGGACGCCGTGCTGCTGCCCGCGCCGGCGCGAAGGCCCAAGCTCATGGTCGGAAGCACCGGCGAGCGGGTCCTCGCGATCACGCTCCCGCACGTCGACGCGTGGAACACCTGGTACGACCTCTACGGCAACTCCGCCGAGGGGTTCGAACGCGAGAACGCGAAGGTCACGGCCGCCGCCGAGCGTGCCGGCCGCGATCCGAGCGAGGTCGAGCGAAGCGCCTGCGTCCTCGTCGTCCTCGACGGCGGCGCGGGCGAACGCCGCATCCCCGAGGACCTCACTCCGGTCGAGGGGAACCCACAAGTGGTCGCGGCGCACCTTCGTGAGTTGGCGGCGTCGGGAGCCGACGAGGCCATCCTGGTCGCGACCCCGATCACCGAGACGTCGGTACGAGCGCTCGGCGGCGCGCTCGCGCTCCTCGACGCCTGAGTGGCAAGCCACGCGGCGCGTGGTAGGACCCACCCCGTGCGGATCGCGCTCTGGCACGGATGGCTCCTCGAAGGCTCGGGGTCGAACGTCGCGACCGCGCGCATCGCCGAGGTCCTTCGCGCGTCCGGCCACGACGTGCTCCTCGTGTGCCAGGAGGCGCACCCGGAGCGCTATCCGTGGATCGACGCATCCGGCACCGTCGATGCGGACGGGCTCTCCGAGCTCGTCCCGAATGCGGCCGAGGCAGCACCGGGACGGTGCGTGCTGCTGCGACCGAGGATCGGCCGGCTCCTGCCGGTGTTCGTGGTCGACGAGTACGAGGGGTTCGGCGTCAAGTCGTTCGTCGACCTGACCGACGCGGAACTGGGCGAGTACCTTCACCGCAACGTCGAGGCACTCCGCGCGGCCGTGACGTGGCACCGTAGCGACCTCGTGATCGCCGGGCATGCGGTTCCCGGACCGGTCGTCGCCAAGCGCGCCCTCGGTCCGCGCCCGTACGTGGCGAAGGTCCACGGCAGCGATCTCGAGTACGCGATCCGGCCCGATTCCCGGTACCGCGCACTGGCGAGCGAGGGGCTCCGTGCCGCTCGCGCCGTCGTCGGGGCGAGCGCCGACGTCCTGAACCGTTGCATCGAGCTGGTCCCGGGGATCGAACATCTCGTCCGCATCGTCCCGCCGGGAGTCTCGGCCAACTTCCGGCCTCGCCCTCGTGCCGAGGCGCTGCTCGCGACGGCTGAAACGCTCGACCGAGATCCTGAGACCGCCAACGGTCGTCCCGTCACGCTCGATGCCGAGGTCAACCGAGCACTCGAGCTGCGCGATGCGAAAGCCCTCGACGAGCTCGCGACCGCGTATGACCAGCAGGCGCCGGACCCCGGTGCGGCGGACATCCTTCGTTCGCTCGCCCCGCTGGAGGGCCCGCTCATCGGCTACATCGGGAAGTTGATCCCGCAGAAGGGCGTCTCGACGATGCTGGCCGCAGCCGCCGCGTCCTCGACCGCGCCGCCGGTCCTCGTCGTCGGGTTCGGGTCACAGCGAGAATGGTTGCACGCGCTCGTCCGCGCGCTTCGGAGTGGCGACCGCGAAGCGCTTGCATGGCTACGGGAGGCCGGAGGCATGCCGCTCGACCTCGACCTGCCACCGCGACCGGATCTCCGGGTGGCGTTCACGGGTCGGCTCGATCATCGATACGCGCCGGGGGCGCTCGCCGCCCTCGACGTGCTCGTCGTCCCGTCGATCCTCGACGAAGCCTTCGGGATGGTCGGCATCGAGGGAGCCGCTGCAGGAGCACTGCCGCTCGTCGCGCGACATTCGGCCCTCGCCGAGGTCGTGGGCGCGTTCGAAGCCGCGGTCGGGCGCCCCGGCCTGTTCTCCTTCGAGCCCGGGCCTCGTGCGGCGCGGAACCTCGTCGAGCGCGTCGACGACCTCGTGTCGCTACCTTCGGAAGAACGGGACGAGCTCCGCGAGCGCGTCGCCGCGTTCGCCGCGCGCGAATGGTCCTGGAACCGCACGGCGTCACACCTGCTCGAGGCCGCCGGAGCAGGGTAGCCGGGCGGAGGGGATCGATCGCCGGACGCCGCTACGGCGCCAGGCGGAGCTCGAACCAGGCCCGCCAGACGTGCCCTTCGAGCCCAACGCCCCAACGATGTGCGAGCGTGGCCACGATCTCCAGGCCGAGGCCCGTCTCCTCGACCACGGCGTCGTCCAGGACGAGCAGGTCCGACACCCCTTCTCGAGCGACGTCCATCCGCACCCGGTCCTCGAGGACCCGGACGGAAAGCTCGATCGAGTTCCCGTCGGCAGGCACGTGCCGTAGGCACGTGAAGACCAGCTCGGAAGCGAGGAGCAGCGCCGGCATCAGCGGGGGTTCGGGGATGCCCGAGAGCCGCACGAAACGGCGCACCTCGATGAGCGCCGTAGTGTCGGCGATCACCAACTCGGTCCGAACCGTCGTTTCCGACACGGGATCGAGGAGGGATTCGTACACCGGGGCTGAGTGGATCACCTTGCGGTCGGATCGTTTTCGGGGCGGGTCAGACGCTCGTTCGGCTCCTCTTGAGGAACTGGCCCTGCCCCTCCTTGCCGTGGAACTCGCCGTTCTCGACCAGCACGGCTCCACGCTGCAGGACCACCTCGGGCAGACCCTTCACGCTGAGCCCCTCGTAGCACGAGTAGTCGATGTTCATGTGATGGGTCGAGGCCGAGATCGTCCGCTCGTGGTTCGGGTCGAACACGACGATGTCGGCATCGGAGCCCGGGGCGATCGTGCCCTTACGGGGATAGAGCCCGAACATCCGCGCCGGCGCCGTCGAGACGAGCTGCACGAACCGGTTGAGCCCGATCCTCCCGTCTTGCACGCCTTGGAAGATCAGCGTGAAGCGGTCCTCGACGCTCGGCAGGCCGTTCGGGATCTTCGAGAAGTCGTCCTTCCCCATGTCCTTCTGCCCCTTGAAGTTGAACGGGGCGTGATCGGTGGCGACGAGCTGCAGGTCGCCCTGCCGAAGACCCGACCACAGCTCCTCCTGATGGTCCTTGGGCCGCAGCGGCGGCGAGCAGACGAACTTGGCGCCTTCGAATCCCGGGCGCGCCATGTCGTCTTGCGAGAGATACAGGTACTGGGGACATGTCTCGGCGAAGGCCGGGAGGCCGCGGTCGCGAGCGTCGCGGAGCGCGTTGAGGGCGTCCCGCGACGACAGGTGCACGATGTACGCCGGCGTGCCGGCGAGCTCGGCGAGCTTGAACACGCGGTGGACCGCCTCGCCCTCCATCGCGGCCGGGCGGGTCAGCCCGTGATTCACGGGGTCGGTCTTGCCGTCGGCGAGGGACTGCTTCACGAGCACGTCGATCGGACCGCCGTTCTCGGCGTGCATCATGATCAGAGCTCCGCTGCCGGCGGCGTGCTGCATCGCGGTGAAGATCGACGCGTCGTCGAGCATGAACACGCCCGGATACGCCATGAACAGCTTGAACGACGTGACGCCCTCCTCCACCAGCTCGTCCATCTCCTTGAGGACCTGGTCGTTCACGTCCTTCACGATCATGTGGAACCCGAAGTCGGTGCACGCCTTCTGCGCCTTCTGGTGCCACAGGTCGAGGCCTTCGCGAAGCCCCTCCCCCGTCCCCTGGAGCGCGAAGTCCACGACCGTGGTGGTGCCGCCGAACGCGGCGGCGCGCGTTCCGGTTCCGAAGTCGTCCGAGCAGAACGAGCCTCCGAAGGGGAGATCGAAGTGCGTGTGCGGGTCGACCCCGCCCGGCATGACGTAGCGATCGGTCGCATCGATCACCCGATCGGCCTCGACGGACATCCCGACGCCGATCGCGGCCACCTTCTCGTCTTCGATCACGACGTCGGCCCTCGTCGTCTCGGTGGCGGTGACGACCGTGCCGTTGCGGATCAGGGTCCTCATGACGGTTCGCGCTCCTTCGCCCGGAGGCGGCATCCTACGACGGGTGGTCGTCGCCGGGCTCCGGGCCTTCCGGCCGCCACCCCCGACCGCGATCCGTGTTCATCGCCGGCCAGGAGGCCGTGTTGGAGGTCGAGATCCCGAACGACCAGCCCGGCATCAAGCTCCGATCGAGGACGAGCCGCTCCAGGAGGTGGTGTAGCGATGACCGTCTCGGGGAACCTTGCACTCGTGAACGGCCTCGATCATCCCGCGCTCGTGTACGGGAGCCTCGACGAGTTCCTCCTCGCGATGGTCCCGTACGTCGCGAAGGGCATCGACCGGAGGGAGCCCGTCTTCGCAGCCGTCGGCCCAGAGGAGGCCTCGGCGCTCCGAGCCGAGATCGGAGGGGTCCCCGGTGTCCACGTGGAGGACACGAACGAGTGGCACCCCGTGCCGGCAACCCGGCTCCGCGCTTTCCACATCTTCGTTACCGAGCAGCTCCGCGCTGGCGCTGGGCGCATCCGGCTTGCGGGCGAACCGGTCTGGGGCGCCGTTGGCCGGCCCGAGTTCGTCCGCGAGTGGGCGCGCTACGAGTCGATCCTGAACGCGGTCCTCGCGCCGTTCCCCGTGACCCTCGTGTGCACGTACCCGGCGTCGCGTCTCGATCCGGAGATCGTGGAAGACGCGCGCCGGACGCATCCGTCCCTCGTGATCAACGGTGGCTCCCGGCCGAGCGAGACCTTCGAGGATCCGGCTTCGCTGGTCGCCCGCTGGAACCCTCCGCTCAGCCCGCCCCCGGCCGATGCAGAGCGGGCTTCGCCGCTCCAGCCCACCGCGGCGCGCGCGTTCGTGACGGAGCAAGCCGAACGAGCGGGTCTGTCACCGAGGCGCACGATGGACCTCGAGCTCGCGACGAGCGAGATCACCTCGAACATCATCGCCCACGGCGGCGGCCGCGCGACCCTTCTGTCGTGGCTCGACGGCGACTATCTCATCTGTCAGATCGAGGACGAGGGTCCCGGCCTCGACGACGTCCTCGCCGGCTACCGACCCCCCTCACTGGCACAGGAGTCCGGGCGCGGCCTCTGGCTCGCTCGTCAGGTGGTCGACCTTCTGCAGATCGTGCCGACGCCGACCGGCACCGCGGTCCGGCTGTACGTCCGCATCGCCGGCTGACGGGCTAGCTCGGAGACGCTCCCACGCGGCGCGCCTGGTGTGTCGGTAGCATGCCCGCATGTCGAAGA
Source organism: Actinomycetota bacterium (assembly GCA_040902755.1). Taxonomy (GTDB): domain Bacteria; phylum Actinomycetota; class UBA4738; order UBA4738; family HRBIN12; genus CALGFI01. The sequence goes on along the minus strand of JBBDWS010000055.1, from coordinate 6,064 downwards.
TCCACGCCGCCGCCCGCACCGAATCCTTCACCGAGTCCGTGATCCGGGAGATGACACGCCTGGCGATGGAGCACGACGCGATCAACCTCGCGCAGGGCTTCCCCGACTTCGCGGCCCCCGAGGCGGTCAAGCAGGCGGCCAAGGACGCGATCGACGCCGACCTCAACCAGTACCCCATCACCTGGGGCGAGCCCGAGTTCCGGGGCGCCATCGCGGCGCACTACGAGCGCCGCTACGGCATGCACGTGGATCCCCTGAGCCATCTCTGCGTCACGTGCGGTTCGACCGAGGCGATGATCGCCTCGCTCCTCGGCGTGATCGACCCGGGCGACGAGGTCGTGATCTTCGAGCCCTTCTACGAGAACTACGGCCCGGACACGATCCTGTCGGGCGCGGTCCCGCGCTTCGTGTCGCTGCGCGCTCCGGAGTGGAACTTCGACGAGGCTGAGCTCACGGCCGCGTTCGGCCCTCGCACCCGAGGCGTCATCGTGAACACGCCGAACAACCCCACCGGCAAGGTCTTCACGCGCGAGGAGCTCGAGGTGATCGCCGGGCTCTGTCAGAAGTGGGACGTGATCGCCTTCACCGACGAGATCTACGAGCACATCACGTACGAGGGCACCGTTCACGTCCCGATCGCGACGATCCCGGGGATGGAGGACCGCACGATCACGATCAGCGCGCTCTCGAAGACGTACGCGGTCACGGGCTGGCGTGTGGGGTGGGCGATCGCGCCGCCGTCACTGGTCAACGGGATCCGCAAGGTGCACGACTTCCTGGCCGTCGGCGCGCCGACGCCGCTCCAGCACGCCGGCGCGACGGCGCTCAACCTTCCCGACTCCTACTATGCGCGCATGTCCGAGGAGTACGCGGAGCGGCGCGAGGTCATGATGAAGACCCTGTGGGACCACGGGTTCGATGCGCAGCCCCCGAAGGGCGCCTACTACGTGATGGCGGGGACCTCGCACCTGGGACTCGGCGACGACACGCAGACCGCGGAGCACCTCACGCGAGAGATCGGGGTCGCCGTCGTCCCCGGCTCATCCTTCTTCTCCAAACCGGAGCTCGGGCACGCGCTCGTCCGCTTCTCGTTCTGCAAGAAGCTGGAGACGCTGCACGAGGCGGCGCGGCGGCTGGAGAAGCTCCGGACTGAGTTCTAAGCCTGGTTACGCTCGAGCGTGGCGGGATCGGCACCGAGGAACCGCAGCAGGTTGCCGAACAACGCCGAGAACGTGAACACCGTCGCCGCCACCACGATGAACACGATGGTGACCGACGCGATCGTCGGCGTGAACCCGTAGCGAAGGCTGTTGAAGATCTTGATCGGCAGGGTCTCGACCGAAAAACCGGCGACGAGGAACGAGATGATGTACTCGTTCAGCGAAAGGACGAACGCCGCCGCGTAGCCCGTGATCATCGAGGGGACGAGCAGCGGGAGCGTCACCGTTCGGAACGTCGTGCGTGGGTTCGCGCCGAGCGTCTGCGCCGCCTCCCGCAGCGATGAGTCCATCGTCTCCATCGCGAGCGCGATCGCGATGAGCGGCAGCGTGGAGAAGAAGATGCCGTGGGCGATGATGACGTTCTCGATCCGTCCGACGTGCCCCGTGGCGTTCCAGAACACCTGCATCCCCAGCGCGGTGATCACCGGTGGCAGCATGAACGGAAGGATCCCGAGCGAGAACAATAGCGGCGTGAGGCGGATCCGGTAGGCGCGCAGGACATACGCGAGCGGCATCGCCACGGCGGTCGCGAACGCGGCGCTGGCGGCGGCGATGACCAGGCTCCGCACGATCGCGGAGCGCCAGGCGGGGTCGGTCCACAGGGCGGAGTACCAGGCGACCGAGAAGCCCTCGGGCGGGAAGTCCATGTACCGGTTCTCGTTGATCGAGACGATCGCGACAACGAGGAGCGGCGCGACCAGGAACACGATCGTGAAGGCGGTGACGAGCCACTTCAGCGCCCGCATCAGGCGAGGCTCCGCGTCCGGGACTCGATCAGGGTCACGATGCCCACGACGACGAGGGACAGCGCGGTAAGGAAGATCGCCATCGCCGCAGCGAACGGGACGTTCGCGTTGAACGAGGCCTGGTCGGAGATGAAGACCGAGAGGGTCCAGTGCTGCGGCCGGCCGAGGATCGCCGCGATCAGGTAGCTGCCGAGCGTGAAGACGAACACGAGCAGGAACCCGGCGAGGATGATCGGCCGCGAGATCGGGACCACCACCGTCCAGAACGTCCGCCACGGTGAGGCGCCGAGCGTCTGTGCGGCCTCGGTCACCTCGCGGTCCAGCCGCGTGAGGGACGGATAGAGCGTGAGGACGCAGTACGGGAACGCGATGTAGGAAAGGCCGAGCAGCACGGCGAGGAAACTCGGCTGGTAGGCCACCGCCTCGTCCATCAGCCCGAGCCAGACCAGGATGTTCGAGAGCCCGGCGGCGCGTCCGAGCAATACGCTCCACGTGAACCCGACGATCACCTCGGAGAGCGAAAGGGCGGACAGCACCAGGATCAGCAACGCGACGTGCGGGCGACGCCGCATCCGCGTCAGGAAGTAGGTGAACGGGAACGCGATCGCGATGCACACCGCGCCGGCGAGCAGCGAGATCCCGATCGAGAAGACGGCGCGCTCGATGAAGACCGTCGAGAACAGCCGGCGCCAGCTGTCGAGCTCGAACGCCGGCTCGTAGAACCCACCCGAGATCCGGTGGTAGAACGACGCGGCGAGCATCATCCCGAGCGGGATCACGAAGAAGACGGTCAGCAGCGCCACGGGGATCGCGAGCACCGCGTACGTGCCGGCGGTGGGCCGTCGTCGCTCGCTCACGCCCGGACCACCACGCACGCCTCCGGAGGGAACCGCACCGTCACCCGGTCGCCCTGCTCAACCGGCACCCGGTCCCGCGGGCTTCCGGCGACGACCACGTTCTGCTCGAGCCCGCAGTCCACGTAGCACTCGAACAGCTCCCCGAGGTCGCGGACGAACACGACCGTGCCGGCGAGCGCGTTGTCCGCCGCTGCGTCCTCGACCGAGAGATGCGCCTCCTCCGGACGGACCGAGATCACCACCGGGTCGCCCTCGTGATCCGAGAGCCCGCCCTCGACCTCGAACTCGGCGCCCTTCACAAGGACACGGCCGTTCGCCTGGGCGCGGCCCTCCAGCAGGTTCGTGCTCCCGATGAACCGCGCGACGAAGGCGGTGGCGGGTCGCCGGTAGACCTCGAGCGGAGGTCCGACCTGCTCGATGCGACCGCTCTCCATGACGACGACGAGATCGGACATCGTCATCGCCTCGCGCTGGTCGTGCGTCACCATGATCGTGGTGATCCCGAGCTTCTGCTGCAGCAGGCGGAGCTCGACCTGCAGCTGCTCACGCAGGTTCGCGTCGAGCGCCGACAGCGGCTCGTCGAGCAGGAACAGCCGCGGCTCCAGCGCGAGCGCCCGCGCCGTCGCCACGCGCTGACGCTGCCCGCCCGACAGCTGCGAGATCCGCCGGTCCCCCAGCCCGCCGAGGGAGACCAGCTCCAACAGCTCCTCGACGCGCGAGCGCGTCTTGGCGCCGTCGACGCCGCGGATCCGCATCCCGTACGCGATGTTGCCGGCCACCGACAGGTGCGGGAACAGCGCGAGCGTCTGGAACACCATCCCGATGTCGCGCACGTGCGGCGGGCGGTCGGTGATGTCCTGGTCGTCCAGGTAAACCCGGCCCTCGGTGGGCTGCTCGAGGCCCGCGATCATGCGGAGCATCGTCGTCTTGCCGCAGCCCGAGGGCCCGAGGAACGAGATGAGCTTGCCCGGCGGGAGCTCCAAGTCCACGCCGGCGACGGCCTCGACCTCGCCGAAGCGCTTGACGAGTCCCTCGAGCCTCAGCCCTCCGCGCGCGTCCATGGGTTCTCGACTAGGACAGGATCAACTCCGTCCACTGCTGGTCGATGAAGTCCTCGCGCTCGTCGTAGATCTCGTACTTCGGCCGGAGCGCCGCGTCGGGGCCGGGGCCGCCGACGGCCTCGTACTCCTCATCGGTCAGGTCCATCAGCTCCCGCTTCGCGGTCGGCGTGGTTCCGAGCGTGCGGGCGAGCTCGGCCTGGATCTCCGACCTGCAGAAGTAGTCGATGAACGCGATGCAACCGCCGAGGTTCTCCGTCGTCTGCGTAACAGCCCAGAAGCCGGAATCCAAGATCGCGCCCTCGTCGGGGAAGACGCTGCGCAGGGGCTCGCCCTGCGACGCCGCGAACGTCGTGATGTCGTGGTAGAACTGGCCGAGCGAGACCTCGCCCGTGTTGAACGCCTGCTGCGCCTGCGCCTCGTCCCGGTAGAAGAGCTTGACGTTCGGCTTGAGCTCCTGGAGCTTCGTCATCACCTCCACGATGCCTTCATCGGTCTCGAGGATCTCGTAGCCGTCGAAGAACACCGTGGCGGTGATCTCGAGCAGGTATGAGTTCGCCGCGTTCCGCAGCAGCGCGAGCTCGTTCTCCCACTCCGGATCCCAGAACGCGCTCCAGCTGGTGGGGCTTTCGGCCACGCGATCGGTGTTCGAGACGATCGTGATGTACCAGGAGACGTTCCCGACACCCGTGACGTTGCCGGCTTCGTCGGTGCGGATGTATCCGTCGGCGATGTTGCTCGCCTGCGTGAGGCTGGACACCGGGTACGCCGCGAGCACGCCTCCGTTGATCGCCCGCTGGATCCCGACGCCCGAGAGCATCGACACGTCGGCGGGAGCAGGGTTGCCCGAGTCGATCGACTGCTTGAGCTGCACGACCCAGACCTCGGACGTGGGCTGCGCCCTGGACACGACCTCGATCCCGGTCTCCTCGGTGAACGCCGGGTACATGGCCGCGAAGTTCTCCTCGAAGAACCCGCCGTAGGTGCTGACGGTGATGCTCGTCCCCTCGAGGTCGCCGGTCGGGATCGCCGTCGGCGACGGGCTCTCTCCCGTTCCGCCGGTTCCGCCTCCGGCCGGCTCGGGAGTGCGACCGCACGCCGCCAAGATCGCGGGCAGCGAGAGTCCGGCCGCGCCGATCGCCGGTGCTCGCCGCAGCAACTCCCGGCGAGTGAGCCTGCTGTCGTTGCTCCTGTCCCCGTTCACGATGCGCCCCCTCCTTCGACTCGGTTCGCTGCGAACAATGACACCAACTCGTATACGGCGTGCGAGGCCGCCACGGCCGTGACGTCGGCATGGTCGTACGCCGGCGCAACCTCGACGACGTCGGCCCCGACCAGGTCGAGACCGCGGAACGCGCGCAGGATGCCCAGCAGCTCACGGCTGGTCATGCCGCCGGCCTCGGGCGTGCCCGTCCCGGGCGCGAACGCGGGATCCAGCGCGTCGATGTCGATCGACACGTACATCGGTGCGTCCCCCACGCGCTCGCGCACCCGCGCCGCCGTCCCCGCGATGCCGAGCTCGAGCACGTCCCACGCGGTGACGATCCGAAAGCCAAAGCTCGCGTCGTCCACGAGATCCTCCGCCGAGAAGAGCGGTCCCCGGATCCCGAGGTGGATCGACCGGTCCTCGAGCAGGAGCCCCTCCTCCCACGCGCGGCGGAACGGCGTCCCGTGCGTGTAAGCGGCGCCGAAGTACGTGTCCCACGTATCGAGGTGAGCGTCGAAGTGCACGAGGGCGACCGGGCCGTGTCGCTCCCGCACGGTCCTCAGCAACGGCAGCGCGATCGTGTGGTCGCCTCCGATGCAGACGAGACGGTCCGCCGCGCCGAGCAGCTCGCGCGAACCGGCCTCGATCTGCGCGATCGACTCGTCGATCGAGAACGGGTTGCACGCGATGTCGCCCGCGTCGACGACCTGCTGCTGGGCGAAGGGCCGCACGTCCAGGCCCGCGTGGTAGCCACGAAGCAGGCGAGATGCGTTCCGCACGGCGATCGGCCCGAACCGGGCGCCGGGGCGGTAGGTGACACCCGAGTCGAACGGGATCCCGGCGACGCCGACGTCCGCGCGCTCGACCTCGTCCAGCCGAGGCAGGCGCGCGAAGGTGGACGGGCCGGCGAAGCGGGGGACCACGAGCGGGTCCAGGGGCCCGCGAGGCTGGGGCGCATCCATCACCCGGGAGCCTA
>JBBDWS010000054.1:3539-5382 GCA_040902755.1 Actinomycetota bacterium | reverse complement strand
GCCCTGATCGTCAAGTATCGCGGGACGTGATGGTGAACCTCCTCTCCGATAGAGGACTCAACCCAATCCCCGGCGGCGGTCCGTATACGTGGTGGAGGCACAGCGGCTGCCCGTGCGCGGAGCGTGCCGTGTGTGCTAAGAGGTTGGAGTCACGATCGGAGGGAGGTCGGATGAGTAGGAGTCTCAAGAGGGCGCCGGTATGGCTCGGCTTGGTCCTGACGCTCGCGCTGGTCGCCGCCGCGTGTGGCGGCGATGACGATCCGGGCACGACGGGGCCGACTGGCACTGGCCCGACCGGCGAGACCGGGACCACGACGGGCGGCTCGTGGTCGATGTCGATCTGCGAGCCCGAGTCGCTGATCCCGCAGGTGAACGCCGAGACATGCGGCAGTCAGGTGCTGAACGGCCTGTTCACCGCGTTGATCCAGTTCGACGCGGACGACCAGCTCGTCATGGCGGTCGCCGAGTCGATCGAGTCGGAAGACAACACCAACTGGACGGTTACGCTCCGCGAGGGATTCACCTTCCACGACGGCACCCCCGTGACCGCGCAGTCCTTCGTGGACGCGTGGAACTGGGCGGCCTACGCTCCGAACGGCGCCGGGAACAACTATTTCATGGGCCCGTTCGGCGTGAACATCGTCGGCTACGACGAGCTGAACCCCGCAGAGGGTGATCCCACCAGCGAGGAGATGCCCGGACTCGTGGTCGTCGACGAGCGCACGTTCACGGTCGAGCTGGGGGCTCCGTTCAGCGAGTTCCCGATCACGCTCGGCTACAACGCGTTCTATCCGCTGCCGGAGTCGTTCTTCGCCGACCCCGAGGGATTCAACGACGCGCCCGTTGGCAACGGCCCGTACATGATGGACGGCCAGTGGGAGCACGACGTCGGCATCAACCTGGTCCGGTACGAGGACTACGGCGGAACGCCGGGCAACGCCGACGCCGTCGAGTTCCGCATCTACGCCAACCTCGACACGTCGTATCGCGATGTGCAGGCGGGCAACCTCGACATCGGGGACGTGCCGTCCGACCAGATCGAGGCCGGCAAGGCAGAGTTCGGCGACCGCTTCCTCGAGGTGCCAAGCTCGTCCTTCTCGTACATCGGGCTCCCGCTCTACGAGCCGGCGTTCGAGAACCCGGACGTGCGCAAGGCGTTCTCGATGGCGATCGACCGTGAGGCCATCATCGAGGCGATCTTCTTCAACACCCTGGTACCGGCCGACGACTTCGCGTCACCGGTCGTGCAGGGCTACCGAGAGGGCGCCTGCGGCGAGGCCTGCACCTTCGATCCCGAAGCGGCGAAGGCGCTGCTCGACGGGGCCGGAGGCTTCGACGGAGAGCTGACGATCTGGTTCAACAACGACGGCGGTCACGAGCAGTGGATCGAGGCCGTCTCGAACCAGTGGCGCCAGAACCTCGGCATCGAGGACATCGTGTTCGAGTCGATGCCGTTCGCCAAGTACCTGGGCCTGTTGGACGGAGGGATCGACGACGATCCGGCCACCGACAGCGTCACGGGGCCGTTCCGCCTCGGCTGGGTGATGGACTACCCGAGCATGCAGAACTACCTCGAGAACCTCCACGGGACGAACGCGGGCTCGAACTACACGACCTACTCGAACCCGGAGTTCGACGACCTGATCGCGCAGGGCAAGGCCGCTTCCTCGCTCGACGAGGCGGTCTCGTTCTACCAGCAGGCCGACGACCTCCTGGCCGCGGATGTCCCGATCATCCCGCTGTGGTTCGGGGTCACCCAGCAGGTGATCTCGGAGCGGATCACGAACGTCAACATCTCGAAGTTCACCTTCGTGGATGTGGCGGCCGTGCAGGTGGTCGAGGC
>JBBDWS010000054.1:0-3439 GCA_040902755.1 Actinomycetota bacterium | reverse complement strand
GGGGACTTCGGGGAGACGTTCCGGGGAGAGCCCGTCTCCGGGATCTTGAAGCAGAAGTTCCCGGTGACGGCCAAGCTCGCCCTCGGGGCCTTCATCTTCGAGTGCGTCCTCGGGCTCCTGGCTGGGATCCTCGCGGGGCTGCGCCGGGGCTCCTTCATGGACAACCTGGTCCTGTTGTCCACGACCTTCATCGTGGCGATCCCGGTGTTCGTCCTGGGCTTCGTCGCGCAGCTCGTCCTGGGCGTCCAGCTCTCGTGGTTCCCCATCGCCGGGCTCCAGAACGGGTGGTTCAGCTACGTCCTGCCGTCGATGGTGCTCGGATCGCTGTCTCTGGTCTACATCGCGCGCCTGACGCGCACGAGCCTGGTGGAGAACCTCCGGTCCGACTACATCCGGACGGCGGAGGCGAAGGGTCTCCCGCGGCGGCGGGTGGTCGGTCGCCACGCGATGCGGAACTCGCTTATCCCGGTCGTCACCTTCCTCGGGGTCGATCTCGGGGCGCTGATGGCCGGTGCGATCATCACGGAGGGGATCTTCAACATCCCCGGCATCGGCCGCGAGGTCTTCCTCGCGATCCAGGGACAGGAGGGCGCCGTCGTGGTCGGGATCGTCACGGCGGGGATCCTCATCTTCATCCTCATGAACCTGCTCGTGGACCTGCTGTACGCGGTGCTCGACCCGAGGATCCGCTATGAGTGATCGGAAGCGGGGCGGCACCACCGAGGACGTCGACCTTCTCGAAGAGGAGGCACGACCCGAGGACGCGATGCTCCAGTCCTCGGGAGGCGGCGTCCAGGCTCAGGGGTCGATCGCCGCGGCCGCCGCGGTCGAGGGCGGCGCGAGCGAGTACCAGGCAAGCCTGTGGGGCGATGCCTGGCGTCAGCTGCGCCGCAAGCCGCTGTTCCTGATCGCGGCCTTTCTGCTCGTCGTCTTCACGGTGATGGCGATCGCTCCCGGATTGTTCACGAGCGCCGACCCCGAGTTCGCCGATCTCTCCAACAGCGTCGATACCCCGTCAGCCGGGCACTGGTTCGGCTTCGACATCCAAGGCCGCGATTACTTCGCGCGGGTGATCTACGGGACGCGGGTGTCGCTCGTCATCGGCCTACTCGTCGTCGGGATCGACGTGGTCATCGGGGTCCTCCTCGGAAGCATCGCGGGTTACTACGGCGGCAAGCTCGACACACTCATCGGGCGCGCGGCCGACATCTGGTTCGCGCTGCCGACGACCCTCGCCGCCATCGTGTTCCTGAGCGTCCTCGGGCAGCGCGGTCTGTTCCAGGTGTCGTTCGTGTTGATCTTCCTGGCGTGGCCCACCTTGATGCGCCTCATGCGCTCGGCCGTCCTGGCCGGCAGGGAGGCCGACTACGTCCAGGCCGCGAAGGCACTCGGGGCGGGGGACTGGCGGATCCTGCGGGTGCACATCCTGCCCAACGGCATCGCCCCGGTGATCGTCTACGCCACGATCAGCGTAGGCATCATCGTCTCGGCGGAAGCCGCGTTGTCCTTCCTGGGCGTCGGGCTCCAGCTCCCCGCGATCTCGTGGGGTCTCATGATCAGCGACTCGCAGGGGCGCCTCCTCACCAGCCCCCACCTGCTGCTGTTCCCCGGCGCGTTCCTTTCCGTGTTCGTGCTCTCCTTCATCATCCTGGGCGACCAGCTCCGCGACGCGCTCGACCCGAGGCTCCGCTGACGATGCGAAGGAATCAGGACAGCAAGCTCCCCGACCTGGAGGCGACCCCGTTCGGCCACCTGCTCGAGGTGAAGGATCTCGCCGTCGAGTTCAACACGGACTACGGCACCGTCAACGCCGTGAACGGGATCAACTACACGGTGGATGCCGGCGAGAGCCTCGCGATCCTCGGGGAGTCGGGCTCGGGCAAGACCGTGAGCGCGCTCGCGATCATGGGCCTGATCGAGAAGCCGGGCCGGATCGCGGAGGGGGAGATCCTCTACAAGGGCGTGAACCTCCTGACGCTCGCGGATTCGGAGCGCCGAGCGGTGCGCGGCGCCGAGATCTCGATGATCTTCCAGGACGCGCTGTCGGCGCTGAACCCCGTCTTCACCGTCGGCGACCAGATCGCCGAGATGTTCCAGGTGCATCGCGGGATGCGGAAGAAGGACGCGATGCGTAAGGCCCTGGAGCTGATGGACCGGGTTCGGATCCCCTCGGCGAAGGAGCGCCTGCGCGACTACCCGCACCAGTTCTCGGGCGGGATGCGCCAACGCGTGATGATCGCGATCGGCATCGCTCTGGATCCGACGATCCTCATCGCCGACGAGCCCACGACGGCGCTCGACGTGACGGTCCAGGCGCAGATCATGGAGCTCCTCGCCGAGATCCAGCAGGAGACCCAGATGGGCATGCTCCTGATCACGCACGACCTCGGGGTCGTCGCCGAGGTCGCGAACAACGTCTGCGTGATGTACGCGGGCAAGCTCGTCGAGAAGGCGTCGGCCGGGGCGATCTACGAGAGCCCGGCGCATCCGTACACCGAGCGCCTGATGGCCTCGATCCCGCGGATCACCCAGAAGGGTGGCCGCCTCGACCCGATCAAGGGAGCTCCGCCGAGCCTGATGAACATCCCGGTGGGGTGTCCGTTCCATCCGCGGTGCCCGCGCGCGAGGATCCCCGACCCGTGCCGGACGGAGGTGCCGCCGCTCCGCGAGGTCATCGACCAGCGGTTCGCGGCGTGCCATTTCGCGGAAGAGGTCCTCGCCGAGGAGGGCGTCGAGGTAGTGGCCACGTGATCACCGAGCCCGCGGTCGCTCCGTCGCCCTCGCCCAACGGCGAACCACTCCTTTCGGTTCGGGGACTCGTGAAGTACTTCCCGCTGACCCAGGGGATCCTCTTCAAGAAGAAGGTGGGCGACGTCAAGGCGGTCGACGGCGTCAACTTCGACCTGTTCAAAGGCGAGACGCTCGGCCTGGTCGGCGAGTCCGGATGCGGCAAGTCCACGGTCGCTCGCGTGCTGCTGCGCCTGTTCGAGCCGACGGCGGGTCAGGCGATGTACAAGGGCCGCGACATCTTCTCGCTCGGCCGCAAGGAGATGCGCGCGCTACGGCGCGAGATCCAGATCATCTTCCAGGACCCCTACTCGTCACTGAACCCGCGGATGACCGTCGGCGACATCGTCTCCGAACCCTGGGCGATCCACCGCGACGTCGCGACCAAGCGCGAGCGGCGCGTGCGAACGGCCGACCTGCTCGAGCGCGTCGGTCTGAACCCCGACCACATCAACCGCTATCCCCATCAGTTCTCGGGTGGTCAGCGACAGCGGATCGGGGTCGCGCGAGCGCTTGCGCTCAACCCCGAGATCATCATCTGCGACGAGCCCGTGTCGGCGCTCGACGTCTCGGTGCAGGCGCAGGTGGTGAACCTGCTCGAGGACCTGCAGGACGAATTCGGTCTGTCGTACATCTTCATCGCGCACGACCT
>JBBDWS010000053.1:0-34539 GCA_040902755.1 Actinomycetota bacterium | reverse complement strand
CGAGAGCTTCAAGCTCGTGAAGATCGACGGACGCTGCGCGCGGTTCTTGTTCGGAGACCAGAGCTTCAGGTTGTGCAAGAACCCGAGGAACTGAACCCGCACCACCGGCGGTTGCGCTCGGGGGGAGCGGTCGCCGGTTCGAGGGCGGCCCCGTCTTGCGGGGCCGCCCTCACCAATACCGCGCTCACGGTTCTGGGTCGCGCCTTGCACGATCCGCGGCGCGGGGCTCGGCCTGGGGCGGCCAGGAGCCCCCCTATGATGAGGTCCATGTTCGGGGGTCTGTTGTGATCGTGTACCTGGTGGGGATGCCCGGTTCGGGCAAGTCCACCGTGGGTCCCGAGCTGGCAGCGCGCCTCGGCGTCCCGTTCGTGGAGCTCGACGCCGAGATAGAGCGCGCGGCGGGCGCGACCGTCCGCGAGATCTTCGAACGCGAGGGCGAGGCGCGTTTCCGCGAGCTCGAGGCGGGGGCGCTGACGGAAGCCGCCGGGCGCGACCCTTCGGTCATCTCCTGCGGCGGCGGCGTGGTCCTGGAGCCCGCGAACCGGATCACCCTTCGGGCGACCGGCGAGGTGGTGTTCCTGTCCGTCCCGCTGGAGGTCCTTCGCGACCGCGTCCTTCCCGCGAAGGACCGCCCGCTGATCCGCGAGGAGGGCGACCTGGAGCGCCTTCAGCAACAGCGCGAGCCGCTCTACCGCGAGTTCGCAGCGCACGTCGTCGACGCGAGCGGCTCCGTGGAGGAGGTCGCGGCGGCGATCGAGAAAGAGCTCCTGCGTTGGAGCGCGTGAGGGTCGCGGTCCGGGGCCGCGACTACGACGTGACGATCGCGGCCGGCCTTCTCGAGCAGGCCGGAGCCAACCTGCCGGAGCTGGCCGGGGCGGAGCGGGCGTTCGTGGTCACGGACGCGACCGTCGCGGCCCGGTACCTCGAACCCCTGACGCGCGGCCTGGCCGCGCGAGGCCTCGCGTCCGTGCACCTCGGGGTCCCCCAGGGGGAGGAGGCGAAGTCGCTCCAGACGATGGCCGCGCTCCAACGGCAGCTCGCGACGCAGGAAGCCCATCGTGACGACGTCGTCGTCGCGCTCGGGGGCGGAGCCGTGGGGGACCTCGCCGGGTTCGTGGCCGCGACCTATATGCGCGGCGTGCCGCTCGTGCAGGTGCCGACGACGCTGACCGCTCAGGTGGACGCCTCGATCGGGGGCAAGACCGCCGTGAACCTTCCCGAGGGGAAGAACCTCGTGGGAGCGTTCCACCAGCCGGCCGCGGTCCTCGCGGACGTTTCGACCCTTCGAACGCTCTCCGATCGCGACTTCCGCTCGGGTCTCGCGGAGGTCGCGAAGTACGCGCTCACCCTGGACCTCGATCTCCTCGAAGGGCTCGAGCGCGATCCCGCGCCGGTTCGTTCCCGAGAGGAGCCCGCTCTTGAGCGCCTGGTCGCACGCTGCGTCCGCGCGAAGGCCGCCGTCGTCGGCGAAGACGAACGGGACACCGGCCGGCGACTGATCCTGAACTACGGCCACACGCTCGGCCACGCGCTCGAGCGGCTCGAGTCGTACTCCGGCCGAACGCACGGCGAGGCGATCGCCGTCGGCATGCTGTTCGCGGCGCGTCTGTCGGAGGCGCGGGGCGCGCCGGCCGGGCTCGCAGCGCGGCATGCCCGCCTGCTTGCCTCGCTCGGTCTGGAGACCGCGGGCGCCATCCCGCCGGCCGACGACGTCCTGCATGCGCTGCAGATGGACAAGAAGTTCCAGGGCGGGATGCGGTTCGTGCTCCTGGAAGACGTCGGCCGGCCGGTCGTGGTGAACTCCGTCCCGGAAGACCTGCTTCGCAAGACCCTGGAGGAGATGGCCCAACGATGACGACGATGACACGGAACGGAACGGGGGCGTAGCGTGCGGGTCCTGTTCCTGTTCGGGCCGAGCCTCGGTGCGCTCGGCACGCGCGAGCCCGATCTCTACGGGTCGCAGACGCTCGAGGAGATCATGGGCGAGGTCGGCGAGCGCGCCTCGCGCTTGGGCCACGAGACCGACTGGCGGCAGACCGACCACGAAGGCGAGCTCGTCGGGTGGCTCCTCGCCGCCGCCGGGGAGGGATGGGGATCGGTCGTGATCAACCCCGGAGCCCTCGGTCACTACTCGTACGCCTTGCGGGATGCGATCGAAGGGTCCGGCCTTCCTGCGATCGAGGTCCACATGACGAACATCTATGCGCGCGAGGAGTTCCGTCGCCATTCCGTCATCTCGCCCGCATGCCGGGTCACGATCGCCGGCGCCGGCGCCGGCGGCTATCACCTGGCCCTCGAGGCGCTGCCGTGGATCACGCGCTGAGGCGGGCGCTCCTGGGCGAGCGCCTTTCCGAGCTCGGACTCGATGCGCTGTTCGTCACGCGTCTTCCGAACGTCCGGTATCTCACCGGCTTCACCGGCTCGAACGCGCAGGCGCTGGTCGGCACGGAGGCGACCGTGTTCTTCACCGACGGCCGCTACCGGGAGCAGTCGCGGCACGAGGTCCCCGACGCCGAGCGGATGATCTATCCCGGGCCGGTGCCGCCCGTCGCCGAGGAGGCCGTCGCGCGCGCCATGACGCGGATCGGCTTCGAGTCCGAGGACGTGACGCACGGTTCCTGGGAGCGCCTGCGACGCGCGCTCGACGGCATGGAGCTCGTTCCCATCGGGCCGGAGGTCGAGCAGCTGCGCCGCGTCAAGGATCCGGAGGAGGTGCGAGCGATCGGGCGCGCCCAGGAGGCGACAGACGCCGCCTTCGATTCGGTCGTCCTCGGCGGTGGCCTCCGCGAGGGGATCGCCGAGCGCGAGCTCGCGCTGGACCTCGAGATCGCGATGCGGCGAGCGGGCGCCGACGATCGCGCCTTCGAGACGATCGCGGCGTTCGGCGAGCACGCGGCGGAGCCCCACCACCACCCCACGGACCGGCCGCTGACCCGGGGCGACGTGGTCAAGCTCGACTTCGGCGCGCTGGTGGACGGATACCACTCGGACATGACCCGAACCGTCGCCTTCGGCGAGCCGGACGCGCGGATCCGCGAGGTTCGCGATCTGGTCGCTTCGGCACAAGAGGCGGGGATCGCTGCGGTGCATGCCGGCGCGAGCGCTGCGGACGTCGACCTCGCCGCGCGGCGCGTGATCGAGGACGCGGGCTTGGGCAAGGAGTTCCCCCATGGGCTCGGCCACGGCGTCGGTCTGGAGATCCACGAAGCCCCGCGCGTGCGCTGGGACGTCCCGGACGATCTGCCCCAAGGCGCGGTCGTCACGGTCGAGCCCGGCGTGTACATTCCGGGCCTCGGGGGCGTCCGCATCGAGGACATGGTCGAGGTGACCGCCGACGGATGCCGCCCGATCCCTCGGTCGACCAAGGAACTGGTGGTGCTGTGAGCGTCTCGACGAACGAACTGAAGAACGGCATGACCCTCGAGCTGGACGGCACACTCTTCCAGGTGGTCGAGTTCCAGCACGTCAAGCCGGGCAAGGGCGGTGCATTCGTCCGCACGAAGCTTCGCAACCTGAAGACCGGAAGCGTCGTCGAGCGGACGTTCAACGCGGGCGTGAAAGTCGGGCTCGCGATCGTGGAACGCAAGGAGATGCAGTACCTCTATCGCGACGGCGAGCACTTCACGTTCATGGATGTGGCGTCGTACGAGCAGCTTCCCGTCGAGTCCGCTGTCGTGGGGGACGCCGCGAACTACATGGCCGAGGGTACGAGTGCGCAGGTCGCCGTCCATCAGGGTGTGGCGATCGGGGTCGAGCTCCCGGCGTCGGTGGCGCTCACCGTCACGCAGACGCAGCCGGGCGTGAAGGGCGACACGCGGACGAACGCCATGAAGCCGGCGACCCTCGAGACCGGCCACGTCGTCCAGGTCCCCCTCTTCGTCGAGGAGGGAGAGCGCGTCAAGGTGGACACGCGCTCGGGCGCGTACATGGAGCGGGTGAAGTAGCGCGATGACGTCGCGGCGCCGGGCGCGCCGCCAGGCGATCGACGTGCTGTATCAGGCCGACGTCACTGGGGTCGATCCTCAGCTCTCCCTCGCGGAGTGGCACGCGGCGGGGCGCGAGATCGACCCGTTCGCGGGGGAGCTCGTCGAGGGCGTCACCGCGAACCGCCCCGAGATCGACGACGTGCTGTCGGCGCACTCCGAGCACTGGACGCTCGACCGGATGGCATCACTGGACCGCACGATCCTGCGGCTGGCGGTGTTCGAGCTCATGCATCGTCCGGACGTGCCGGCGGCCGCGGCGATCAGCGAAGCCGTCGAGATCGCGAAGGAGCTGTCGACCGAGGACTCGGGCCGGTTCGTGAACGGCATCCTCGGCAAGGTGGCCGCCGAGCTGGGCCCCGAGCGGTAGCGCTACTCCGTCGTTTCGGCCTTGTGCTCTGCGCGCGGCTCGCCGGTGTCGTTCGTTCCGGCGACGTCAGTCTCGGACTCGCCCTCAGACATGCCCTTCTTGAACTCGGAGGAGGACCTGCCGATCGACCGCGCTAGCTCAGGGAGTTTCTTGGCCCCGAAGAAGAGGATGATGATTCCCACCACGATCGCGATCTCCAAGGGGCCGACGCTGTAGGCGACCATCTGCTCCACCCTCACCCTTCCTGGCCTGGCTCTTGGCCTGGATGTATGGCCTAAGTGTAGGCCCTACTGCCTGACTCGACCGGATGAGCTCGTTGCCAGCTCATAGGGCGTGAGGATATCCTGCGGGCGGAACTTCCCCTTTAAGTCCGGTCCCGTGAGGCCGGGAAGGGAGCGCAGATGCCGTACGACCGCGACGCCCTGCCGCACGCGCGGCGGGGCGTTTCCTTCCTCGCCCCGAGGCTCGCCCCAGCGCCGGGACCACGCACGTGATCGGAGCCCGGCTCATGGAGGAGTCGGAGATCCGTCGAGCGGTCAGCCGGATCGCCCACGAGATCCTCGAGCGCAACAAGGGCGCCGACGGCGTTGCGCTCGTGGGGATCGCGGCACGTGGAGACGACCTCGCCCGGCGTCTGGCCGCCGAGATCCAGCGGATCGAGGGCGCCGCCGTGCCGGTCGGCGTGCTCGACATCTCCTTCTATCGCGACGACATCGGGATGCGGGCGGAGGCGCCCGAGGTCCACGAGACGAGGATCGACTTCGACATCACGGCGCGCACCGTCGTCCTGGTCGACGACGTGCTGTTCACCGGCCGGACGATCCGCGCCGCGCTCGACGCCCTCGTCGACTTCGGGCGGCCGACGGCGATCCAGCTCGCCGTCCTGGTGGATCGCGGACATCGAGAGCTCCCGATCCGCGCCGACTTCGTCGGCAAGAACGTGCCCACGCGAAAGGACGACCAGGTTCGGGTCGCGCTGAAGGAGCTCGACGGTGAGGACGCCGTCGAGGTGGAGGAGCCGGTCACGGCATCCGGGGGTGAAGGATGAACAAGCACCTGCTGTCGATCCACGACGTATCGGCCGAGGACGTCGTCCGGGTCCTCGACACGGCCGAGTCCTTCCGAGAAGTGGGGACCCGGGTGATCAAGAAGGTGCCCGCGCTCCGAGGCCGGACCGTCGTGAACCTGTTCTACGAGAACTCGACGCGGACGCGGATCAGCTTCGAGCTCGCCGCCAAGCGTCTGTCCGCCGACGTCATCAACTTCACGACGAGCGGCTCGAGCGTCTCGAAAGGGGAGAGCCTGAAGGACACTGCCCTGACGCTCCAGGCCATGGGCGCCGACGCGATCGTGATCCGCCACTCGTCCAGCGGCTCCCCGTTGACGCTTACGAAGTGGGTGAAGGGCAGCGTGCTGAACGCGGGCGACGGCACCCACGAGCATCCGACCCAGGCGTTGCTCGACCTGTACACGATGCGCGAGCGGCTTGGGAGGCTCGAGGAGCTGCGGGTCGCAATCATCGGCGACGTCCTGCACTCGCGCGTCGCGCGGTCGCTCTCGTTCGCCCTCGTGAAGATGGGCGCGGAGGTCACGCTGGTGGGTCCGCCCACGCTGATCCCGCCCGATGCGCCGGCGTGGGGTGTGCAGGTCTCCTACGACATCGAGTCGGTCCTTCCCAAGCTCGACGTCTGCTACATGCTCCGGGTCCAGCGGGAGCGGCAGCGCCAGCAGTACTTCCCCAGCGTGCGCGAGTACGCGCGGCTGTTCGGGCTCACGCGCGCTCGCGTGTCGATGTTGCCCGAGCACGCGTTGATCATGCATCCAGGCCCGATGAACCGCGGCGTCGAGATCGACAGCGACGTCGCCGACCTGCCGAACTCGGTGATCGAGGAGCAGGTGACGAACGGCATCGCGATCCGGATGGCGCTCCTGTACCTCCTGCTCGGCGGGACGAGGACCGACGACGGGGAGGCCGCGTGAGCGAGCGCATCCTGCTGAAGGGCGGTCGCGTCGTCGACCCGGCCTCCGGGCGCGACGAGGTCGCCGACGTCCTGATCGAGGACGGCGTGATCGGGAGCGTCGACGCGTCTCGGTCCGGCGCATCCGTCGTGGACGCGGACGGGCTCGTGCTGGCGCCCGGGCTGGTGGACCTGCACACGCATCTCCGTGAGCCCGGTCGCGAGGATAAGGAGACGGTCGAGACCGGCTGCCGCGCAGCGGCCCTCGGCGGGTTCACGGCTGTGTCGCCGATGGCCAACACCGAACCGGTGGCCGACACCGCCGCCGTGATCCACGAGGTGCGCGGCCTCGGCGCGAGAGCAGGTCTCTGCGACGTGTTCCCCGTCGGGGCCATCACGCGAGGGCTCGGTGGCGAGGAGATGGCCGAGCTCGGCGAGATGGTCGAGGCGGGCGTCCGCATGTTCAGCGACGACGGTCGCTGCCTGCCGAACGCTCGCATCCTTCGCAACGCCCTCACGTACGCGAAGGCCTTCGACGGGATCGTGGTCGCCGAACACTGTGAGGACGGCCCCCTCGCCGAGGGAGGCCAGATGCACGAGGGCTACCACTCCTACTCGCTCGGCCTGGCAGGCCAGCCACGCGAGGCGGAGGAGATCGTCGTGGCTCGTGACGTCGCGGTCGCGAGGCTCACCGGCGGGCGGCTGCACCTTTGTCACCTGAGTTCCGCGGGCTCGATCGAGATCGTTCGGCGCGCCAAAGCCGAGGGCCTGCGCGTGACGGCCGAGGTCACGCCGCACCATCTCGTCTTCAGCGACGAGGATCTGGGCACCTACGACACGAACTTCAAGGTCCACCCCCCGCTGCGCACGCCGGAGGATCGCGATGCGCTTCGTCTCGCGCTGGCCGACGGGACGATCGACGCCGTCGCCACGGACCACGCTCCGCACGCGGTCGAGGACAAGGAGGCCGAGTTCGACCAGTCGCCGCCCGGCACGATCGGCCTGGAGACCGCCCTGGCGGCGGTCCTGACCCATCTGATCGACCCGGGCCTGCTTTCCCTCGCCCGGGCGATCGAGGCGATGTCCACGATCCCCGCGAGGATCCTCGGCGCCGCCGGGCACGGCGGTCCGATCGAACCCGGGCGCCAGGCGAACCTCGTTGCGTTCGACCCCGGAGCGGCGTGGGTGGTGGAGCCTCCCTTCGCGTCCAAGAGCCGGAACAGCGCCTTCCTCGGCACGACCCTGCGAGGGCGGGTGATCCACACGCTGTATCGCGGCGACCTCGTCGTTGCCGACGGGAAGGCCCAGCGATGACGCCAGAGATGAGGAAAGGCCGGGCGGCCCTCCTCGCGCTCGAGGACGGCTCGGTGTTCCGCGGATACTCCTTCGGCTCGGTGGGGGAGGCGTTCGGAGAGGCCGTCTTCAACACCGCCATGTCGGGCTACCAGGAGGTTCTCAGCGACCCGTCGTACGCGGGCCAGGTCGTCGCGATGACCTCGCCGCACCAGGGCAACTACGGGATGAACCGTGAGGATCCCGAGTCCGGTCGGGTGCAGGTCGCGGGGTTCGTGGTCCGTGAGGCATCACGCCGCGCGTCGAGCTGGCGCTCCACCGGAACGCTGCACGACGAGCTCGCCGAGGCCGGCGTGATCGGCCTCGAGGGCGTCGACACCCGGCGGCTGACGCTCCGCCTGCGTGAGCGGGGCGCGATGCGGTGCGCGATCTCGACCGAGGACCTCGAGCCCGCCTCGCTGATCGAGCGCGCTCGCTTCCGACCCGGCATGGAGGGTGCCGACCTCGCCAAAGGGGTGTCGACGATCGAGCCCTACGCCGCGCGGGAGCTCGTCGGGCTGGCCTCGACTGCGCACGGTCGCGTGTTCCGTGTCGCGGCCTACGACTTCGGCCTGAAGCGCAACATCCTCCGCCGGCTCGCCGACGCGGGCATCGAGGCGACGGTGGTGCCCGCAGACACCCCGGCCGACGAGGTGGACGGCGTCGACGGCGTGTTCCTTTCCAACGGGCCGGGCGATCCGGCGGCGACCGAGTACGGGATCGCGGCCGCGCGCGGGCTGATCGGCCGGTACCCGGTTTTCGGCATCTGCCTCGGGCACCAACTGCTCGCGCTGGCGCTCGGCGGCCGGACCTACAAGATGAAGTTCGGCCACCGTGGCGTGAACCAGCCGGTGCAGGACCGTCGCACCGGTCGCGTCGAGGTGACGAGCCACAACCACGGCTTCGCGGTCGATCCGAAAGGATGGCCGGTCGACGACGGCCTCGCCCAGACATCGTTCGGTCCCGTGGGGCTCACGCACTGGAACCTGAACGACGGGACGCTCGAAGGCCTGCGATGCCTCGAGGTCCCGGCGATGTCCGTGCAGTACCACCCCGAAGCCGCGCCGGGACCCCATGACTCCCGTTACCTGTTCGAGGAGTTCCGCGCGCTGATGGAGAGGTCCTAGTGCCGCGCCGTACCGACATCGAGCGGATCCTGATCGTCGGGTCCGGGCCGATCGTGATCGGACAGGCGTGCGAGTTCGACTACTCTGGAACGCAGGCCTGCAAGGTGTTGCGCCGCGAGGGGTTCCACGTCTCACTCGTGAACTCGAATCCGGCGACGATCATGACCGATCCCGAGTTCGCCGACCGCACCTACATCGAGCCGCTCACGCCCGAGTCGGTTCTCCAGGTCCTGGAACGCGAGCGCCCCGACGTGCTCCTGCCGACGCTCGGAGGGCAGACCGCGCTGAACGTCGCGGTCGCGCTCGCCGAGTCCGGCGACCTCGATCGCCTCGGCGTGGGGCTGATCGGAGCGGGCCTCGAAGCGATCCGTCGCGCCGAGGATCGGAGCGGCTTCAAGGACGCGATGCACGGAGCGGGACTCGAGGTCCCGCGCGCCGGCGTGGCGCACACGCTCGAGGAAGCGCTCGCGCTCGGCAACGAGCTCGGGTTCCCGCTGATCGTCCGGCCTTCGTTCACGCTCGGAGGGGGAGGGAGCGGTTTCGCCGCGGACCGGGACGAGCTTGCCCGCGTCGCCGCCCGCAGCCTCGAGGTCAGCCCGGTGACGGAGATCCTCGTCGAGGAGTCGATCGCCGGGTGGAAGGAGTTCGAGCTCGAGGTGATGCGCGACGCCGCGGACAACGCGGTGGTCATCTGCTCGATCGAGAACGTCGACCCGATGGGGGTGCACACCGGCGATTCGATCACGGTGGCGCCCGCGCAGACGCTCACTGACCGCGAGTATCAGTCGATGCGCGACGCCGCGCTCGCGTGCATCCGCGCGATCGGCGTCGAGACCGGTGGATCGAACATCCAGTTCGCCGTCGAGCCGGCGACCGGCCGGCAGGTCCTGATCGAGATGAACCCGCGGGTCTCGCGTTCGAGCGCCCTCGCGTCGAAGGCGACCGGGTTCCCGATCGCGAAGATCGCCGCGCTGCTCGCCGTCGGATATCGTCTCGACGAGATCCGGAACGACATCACCGGCGAAACGCCTGCGGCATTCGAGCCGACCCTCGACTACGTCGTCGTCAAGCTCCCGCGCTTCGCCTTCGAGAAGTTCCCCGAAGCCGACCCGGTCCTCACGTCTACCATGAAATCGGTCGGGGAAGTGATGGCGATCGGTCGCACGTTCAAGGAGGCGCTTGGGAAAGCGTGGCGCTCGTTGGAGCGCGCGGGTGCCGACCTGGGTGGAGCCGGCGGCGCCGCTGCGGCCGGTGGGGCCCCTCGTCGCTTCGCCCTGACCGGCTTGCTCGAGACGGCTGCGACGGGCTTCGCTCCTCGCCCCACAGCCCTCCGCGGCACCGCCGGCTCCTTCCTCGAGCGGCTCGGCGTGGCTACGGAGGACCGGCTGCATCTCGTTGAGGCTGCGTTGCTGGCTGGCTACTCCGTTGACGAGGTCGCCGCTGCATCTGGGATCGATGGGTGGTTCGTGGATCAGATCGCGCAGGTGGCCGAGGAGGTTGCGGCGCTGGGGGCGCAGGAGCTTGACGGCCTGGCTGCACAGGAGCTACTCGAGGCGAAGCGACTCGGGCTCTCGGACCGCCGGATCGCGTACCTGACGGGGGCGGATGAGGCGGGGGTGAGGGCGCGGCGGACGGCGTTGGGGGTTCGGCCCGTGTTCAAGACGGTGGATACGTGCGCGGGGGAGTTCCCGGCGCGCACGCCGTATCACTACTCGACGTACGAGGAGGAAGACGAGGTTCGTCCGTCGGAGCGGCCGCGGATCGTCATCCTCGGTTCGGGTCCGAACCGGATCGGGCAGGGGATCGAGTTCGACTACGCGTGCGTGCATGCGGCGTACGCGCTGCGGGAGGCCGGTTTCGATGCGGTGATGGTGAACTCGAACCCGGAGACGGTCTCGACCGACTACGACACGAGCTCGCGCCTGTACTTCGAGCCCGTCTCGACCGAGGACGTCCTCGCGGTGTGCGAGGCCGAATCCGCGATCGGGGTCATCTGCCAGTTCGGAGGACAGACGCCACTGAAGCTCGCGCACGAGCTCGAGACGGCGGGCCTGCGGGTCCTGGGGACGCCGGCGCACGCGATCGACCTCGCCGAGGATCGCGGGAAGTTCGCGGAGCTGCTGCACGAGCTGGAGATCCCGGCGCCGGCGCACGGCGAGGCCCGCAACCTCGACGAGGCGCGTGCGATCGCCGCGCGGGTCGGTTACCCGGTCGTCGTCCGGCCGAGCTACGTGCTCGGCGGCCGGGCGATGGAGATCGTCTACAGCGAGGACGAGCTCGAGCGTTTCGTCTCGAGCGCCGCCGATGCGAGCCCGGATCACCCCGTCCTCATCGACCGGTTCCTCGAGGGAGCGATCGAGATCGACCTGGACGCGGTGTCCGACGGGACCGACGTGTTCGTCGGCGCCGTGATGGAGCACATCGAGGAGGCGGGGGTGCATTCGGGCGACTCCTCGTGCCAGATCCCGCCCGCAACGCTCTCGGACGAGGAGTTGGACGAGGTGGAACGGATCGCGCGGACGCTTGCGCGACGGCTGGGCGTCGTGGGACTGATCAACTTGCAACTCGCCGTGAGGGACGAGCGCATCTGGGTCCTCGAGGCCAACCCGCGCGCCTCGCGGACCGTGCCGTTCGTGTCGAAGGCCGTCGGCGTTCCCCTTGCCAAGGTGGCCACCCTCGTCCTGTTGGGCACCCCGCTCGCCGAGCTCACCGCCGAGGGTCTCGTTCCGGCCGACGCGCACCATTACCGCCGTCTCCCGTACACAGCGGTGAAGGCGGCCGTGTTGCCGTTCGGGCGTTTCCCCGGCGTCGACACCATCCTTGGCCCCGAGATGAAGTCCACGGGCGAGGTCATGGGGATCGACGCGGACTCGGGCAGAGCGCTCGCGAAGGCCCTCGTGGCGAGTGGGTCCTCGCTTCCGCGCGAGGGCACGGTGTTCGTGAGCGTCGCCAATCGCGACAAGCGCGCGATCGCGTTCCCCGGCAGGCGTCTCGCCGAGATGGGGTTTCGCCTGCTCGCGACGAAAGGGACGGCCGGAGTGCTCGAACGCGCCGGGATCCCGGTGACACGGGTCGCCAAGGTTTCCGAGGGCGGTCGTAACGTCGTCGACCTGATCCGCGACGGCGAGGTCGACATGGTGGTCAACACCCCGTTCGGGCGCGGCCCCAGGACGGACGGGTACTTCATCCGCACGGCCGCCGCCCAGGCCGGTATCCCGTGTATCACGACGCTTCCGGGGGTCTTCGCCGCGCTCCGCGGGATCGAAGCTCACCGAAGCGTCCCGGGCGAGCCGATCTCGCTCCAGGAGTACCACCAGCGTGCCGCTGATTCCGCGGTGGTCCAGGAACGGCTGGCGCTCTCCGAGGACGAAGCGGAGGTGGTGTCGTGAAACGGGTCCGCGCGGAGGTGCTGAACGCGCGCAATCTCGGGGTGTACCACTCGATCACGATCGTCGCGCCGGAGCTTGCCGACCGGGTCCGGCCGGGTCAGTTCCTGTCGATCGGGATGCCGCCGGAGCGCGCCTTCCTGCTTCGCCGGCACTTCTCCATCCATCAGGCGTCGCGGCGTGGGGGATGGGCGGGGACGTTGGAGTTCGTGTTCGATCCGCAGGGACGCGGCACGGCTTGGCTCGCCGAGATCAAGGCGCACCAGTTCCTCGACGTCATCGGGCCGCTCGGCAAGGCGTTCGCCTATCCGACCAAGCTCAACACCTGCCTCCTAGTTGCGGAGGGCCACGGTGCTGCGCCTCTTTACTTCCTCGCCCAGGAGCTGCGGGCGCGCGGCAAGCGGGTCGACATGGTGGTGGGCGCCGAGACGCAGGAGCACGTGTTCAAGCCGATCGAGGGGAAGCGTCTGTCGCAGACCATCGCGATCGTGACGTCGGACGGCAGCCTCGGAGAGCGGGGGAGCGTGCTGGACGTGATGCCGTCGATGCTCGAGTCGACGCGAGCGCAGGTCGTCTACGCGGCCGCCGATCGCTCAACGTTGCGCGCGATCGCCGAGCTGTGCATGGAGCGGCAGATACCCTCGCAGGTCACGGTGGAGGAGCCGATGGCATGCGGCATCGGCCTGTGCTTCACGTGCACGGTCCCCTTGATCCGGAAAGACGGCTCCGGGTACGACAACGTCCGCGCGTGCACCGAGGGTCCGGTGTTCAACCCGGCGCGCATCCTGTGGGACCGGTGGTTGCTGGATGAGCCGCGGATGGCGCCGACGCCCCCCGAAGGCTTCCCCGTCGTGAAGGCGTGGCCCGGTTGAGGTCCTCGCTCGGCGTCGACCTGAACGGCCTTCGGTTCGCGCACCCCGTGCTGGCCGCGGCGGGCTGTCTCGCGACGCGGCGGGACGGCCCCGGTCTGGTGGATCTCCATCGTCTCGGCGGCGTCGTCACGCGAACTCTGACGCTGGCGCCGTCGAAGGGCGCACCCACGCCGAGGGCCGCCGAGACCGCCTCGGGAATGGTCAGCTTCGTCGGTCTGCAGAACCCCGGCCTGGACGAGTTCGTTGCGGAAGACCTTCCTCGGCTGCGCAAGGCGCAACTGCCGGTGATCGTGTCGATCGCCGGCTCCAGCCTCGAGGAGTACATCCGGATCGCGAACGCGCTGCACGACCTCGAGGGCATCGACGCGTTGGAGGTGTATCTGTCCGGAGCGGACGTGGAACGCGGAGGCGAGCCGTTCTACGCGCGCCCGGACCGGATCCACGAGGTGGTCGGTGCGGTGTCGCGCCTCTCGCGGCTCCCCGTCTTCGTGAAGCTGCCGCCGCTGCTCCCGGACCTCGTCGAGACCGCCCGGTTGTGCGTGCGAGACGGCGCGCACGGCTTCACGCTGATCGATGCGGTGCCCGCGCTCGCGGTCGATGTCGACCGTCTGCGGCCGAGGCTCGCCGTCCCGGTGGGCGGTCTGTCGGGCCCGGCGATCAAGCCGATCGCCCTGGGCGCCGTTTATCGCGTCGCCCGCGCGATGCCCGACGTCCCGATCATGGGCGTCGGGGGGATCTCCACAGGAGAGGATGCGGTCGAGTTCCTGCTCGCGGGCGCCTGGGCCGTGCAGGTCGGCACCGCCATGCTCGTGAACCCGTCGGCCCCGGTCGAGATCGCCCGCGGGATCCAGGCCTATCTGAAGGCCAAGGGGATCGCCTCGCCAGGCGATCTCCGAGGCCGGCTCCGGATCCAGGGCGAGGTTCCCGAGCCCGAGGTCGTGTCCTGATCCCGCGGCCGGAGAATCCGCTTGTCGTGGCGCTCGACCTGCCCGACCTCGATGCCGCCGAGGACCTCGCGAAACGTCTGGCGGGCCAGGTGGGGATGTTCAAGGTCGGGCTCCAGCTCTTCACCGGGTACGGTCCCGTGTCGGTCTCGCGGGTGCGCGATCACGGCCCGGTCTTCTTGGACCTGAAGCTTCACGACATCCCGAACACCGTCGAACGAGCGTCCTTCAACGTCGGCAGGATCGGCGCGGCGATGTTCACCGTGCACGCGCTCGGAGGCGAGGCGATGATCGCGGCCGCGGTGCGCGGCGCCGAAGCCGGAGCGGGTGAGGCCGGTCATCCCGTGCCCGTCGTGGTGGCCGTCACCGTTCTGTCGAGCCTCGCGGGAGAGGGTCTCGCGTCGCCCGCCTCGCTCGCGTTCGAGGCCAAGGCGGCGGGCGCGGGCGGGATGGTGGTCTCGGGCGAGGACGTGTCGACGGTGCGCGAGGTCGTCGGCGAGGAACCGTACGTCGTCGTTCCCGGGATCCGTCCCGCCGGATCGAACGGCCACGACCAGGTTCGCATCCTGACGCCGGAGGAAGCGGTCGAACGCGGGGCGGACTACCTCGTCGTCGGTCGGCCCATCACGTCGTCGAACGATCCCGCCGGCGTCGCGCGCGCGATCCTCGCATCCGTTCGGTGAGGAAAACCGCAGGTGGCGGGCATGACACGCGTTGCTGCCGCCGCGGGCCGTGACTATACTCCCCGGCGTTCCCGATCCCGACCTGAAGGAGTGCCGTCATGCCTCTACCCGTACTGACGGACGAACAGCGCAAGCAAGCCCTCGAGAAAGCCGCCGAGGCGAGGAGGAAGAGGGCGGAGCTCAAGGGTCAGCTCAAGTCCGGGAAGGTCACGCTCACGGACGTGCTGTCCAGACAGGGCGACGACACGGTCGGCAAGATGAGGGTCTCCACGGTTCTCGAGTCGCTCCCGGGTGTGGGGAAGGTCCGGGCGCGCAAGATCATGGAGAAGCTCGACATCTCCGCGAGCCGCCGGGTCCGGGGCCTCGGCGCGAAGCAGCGGGAGTCGGTGCTCGCCGAGTTCGCCAAGAAGTAGTCCCGCGATCGAACGGCGCGGAACCCTCTTCGTGGTCGCCGGCCCGTCGGGGG
The DNA here is from genome assembly GCA_040902755.1 of Actinomycetota bacterium. GTDB lineage: Bacteria > Actinomycetota > UBA4738 > UBA4738 > HRBIN12 > CALGFI01. The sequence continues at coordinate 19,418 of JBBDWS010000053.1, read as the reverse complement.
TCGGCAAGGGAACCATCGTTCGGCGTGTGCTCGAGCTCGTTTCCGGCTTGCAGCTGTCCGTCTCGGTGACCACGCGTCTTCCCCGGGAGTCGTTGCGGGAACGAGACGGAGTGGACTACTTCTTCGTGACCCCCGAGGAGTTCGAGGCGCTGGTGCTCGAGGGTGGTCTCCTCGAATGGGCCGAGTTGTTCGGCAAGCGGTACGGGACGCCTCGGGCCTGGGTCGAGGACGCGCTCGCCGCGGAGCAGGACGTCGTGCTCGAGATCGACGTCCAGGGCGCCCAGCAGATCCGCGAGGCGATGGCCGACGCGGTGTTGATCTTCCTAGACCCGCCCTCGCTCGGAGAGCTCGAACGGCGGCTCCGCTCCCGGGGATCGGAGGACGACCAGAAGCTCGCGGATCGCCTGGCGAAGGCGGACTGGGAGCGCGAGCAGCAGGAGTGGTTCGATCATGTCGTCGTGAACGACGACGTCGAGCGCGCATCGTCGCAGGTCGCTGCTATCATCGAGGCATCCCGGAGCTCTCCGGACCGAACGGCCGGGCCGCATGCCGGCCCAACGCTTGAAGGACACGATCACCCATGATCGAGCCGAAGATCGACGATCTGCTCGCGCAGGTGGACTCGAAGTACACGCTGGTCATCCTCGCGGCCAAGCGCGCGCGAGAGATCAACTCGTACTACAACCAGCTCGGCGAGGGCCGCGCCGAGTTCATCCCGCCGCTCGTCGAAACGGGGCTGAAGAACAAGCCGCTCTCGATCGCGCTCGAGGAGATCGCCGAGGGCAAGATCAGCGCCGAGCAGCCGGAGGACGCGGGCATCAAGTAGTCCTCCGGGCGTCCGGCGCGGGAGGAGATGTCTGGTGGGCACGAGCGAACCCTCCGTCCTTGTGGGCCGCCGGGTCCTGCTCGGTGTCACTGGGGGAATCGCGGCGTACAAGGCGTGCATCCTGACCCGGCTGCTCCGACTCCGCGGCGCGCAGGTCCGCGTGGTCATGACCCGCTCGGCCGAGCGATTCGTCGGTCCCGCTACCTTCGCCGCCCTCTCCGATCACCGCGTGTACACGGACCTCTTCGACGATGAGCCAGGCGTGTTGCACATCCGGCTCGCGCACGAGGCCGACGTCGTCGTCGTCGCTCCGGCCACGGCGAACGTCATCGCCAAGCTCGCGTTCGGCATCGCCGACGACCTGCTGACCTCCACGCTGCTCGAGGCGCGCGGTCCCTTCGTCCTGGCGCCGGCCATGCACACGGGGATGTGGGAGCACGACGCGACGCAGTCCAACGTCGCGACCCTCGTCGAACGCGGCGCTGTGATCGTCGGACCGACGCGCGGCTCACTCGCCGCCGGCGACGAGGGGATCGGCAGGATGAGCGAGCCCGAGGAGATCCTCGCGGTCGTCGAGGAGCTCCTCGCGCATGGCCGGGATCTGGCGGGTCGCCGCGTCGTCGTCACCGCAGGCCCGACCTGGGAGCCGATCGATCCGGTCCGCTTCATCGGGAACCGGTCGACGGGCAAGATGGGGTTCGCGGTGGCGGCCGAAGCGTTCGCCCGCGGCGCCGATGTGACGCTCGTCGTCGGACCGGGCACCGTCGGACCTCCCGAGGGGCCCGCCGTCGTCTCCGTGACGACGGCCGAGGAGATGCGCGACGCGGTGTTTCGCGCGGCCGAGGGTGCCGACGCCGTCGTCATGGCCGCCGCCGTCGCGGATTTCCGTCCCGAGGCGGCCGCGGGCTCGAAGATCAAAAAGGAGGGCGGCGCCCCAGAGCTTCGGTTGGTGCCGACGCCGGACATCCTCGCCGAGCTCGGTGCCCGTGGCGGCGAGTGCGTCCTCGTCGGCTTCGCAGCCGAGACCGAAGACATCGAGGCCGAGGGACGCCGCAAGCTCGAACGCAAGGGCGTCGATCTCCTCGTCGCCAACGAGGTCGGCCGCGAGGGGACCGGCTTCGGCTCGGAAACGGATCGCGCGGCGATCCTGTCGCGGACGGGCGAGGACGAGGCGTTGCGCGACTGGACCAAGCCCGAGCTCGCGAGCGCCATCTGCGATCGCCTCGCAAAGCTCCTTGCCCGCTGAGTCCCGAACGCCGGCCATCATGGGTTCGTCAGGGTCGTCGGAGCCCCCTGCTATGCTCCGACGACATGAGCGGCGGTTACCTGTTCTCCTCGGAATCCGTCACCGAGGGGCACCCCGACAAGCTCGCCGACCAGATCTCCGACGCGGTGCTGGATGCGATCTTGGCGGTCGACGCCAACTGCCGGGTTGCCTGCGAGACGCTCGTGACGACCGGCCTGGTCATGGTCGCGGGCGAGATCTCGACCTCCGGTTACGTGGAGATCCCCCAAGTGGTCCGCGACACGGTCACCGAGATCGGGTACACGGACGCCAACTTCGGCATCGACGGCGACACGTGCGGCGTCATCACCTCGATCCAGGACCAGTCGCCGGACATCGCCCGGGGAGTGGAGGACTCGCTCGAGCACCGGGAGGGTCACTCGACGGATCAACTCGACACGCTCGGCGCCGGCGACCAGGGCATGATGTTCGGCTTTGCCTGTCGCGAGACCGACGAGCTGATGCCCATCCCCATCGCGATGGCGCATCGCCTGGCCAAGCGGCTTGCCGATGTCCGCAAGGCCGGGGTGATCCCGTATCTGCGGCCGGACGGCAAGAGCCAGGTCACGATCGAGTACCAGGACGGTGTCCCCAAGCGCGTGGACACGGTGCTGATCAGCGCACAGCACCGCGAAGAGGTCGACGTCGAGACCCTGCTCGCGCCCGACGTCAGGACCGAAGTGATCGACCCAGTCCTTCGAGAGGTCGAGCTCGACGCAGACGACGTCCGGATCCTCGTCAACCCAACCGGGCGCTTCGAGATCGGCGGCCCCAAGGCCGACACCGGCCTCACCGGTCGGAAGATCATCGTCGACAGCTACGGAGGAATGGCCCCGCACGGCGGCGGCTGCTTCTCGGGGAAGGACCCGACGAAGGTGGATCGCTCGGGCGCGTACATGACCCGGTACGTCGCGAAGAACCTCGTCGCCGCGGGTCTGGCCGACCGGCTCCAGCTCCAGGTCGCGTACGCGATCGGCACGGCACACCCCGTGTCGCTGGCGATCGATACGTTCGGGACCGAGCACGTCGACCCCGCGCGGCTGAGCGACGTGGTTCGGGAAGCGTTCGACTTCCGCCCCGCGGCGATCATCCGCGACCTCGACCTGCGCAAGCCAATCTACAAGGACACGGCCGCGTACGGGCACTTCGGACGCAAGGAGTTCCCGTGGGAGTCGACCGACCGCGCGGATGAGCTCCGCCGCGCCTTCGACTAGTCCCACGCTCGAGCGCGGAGCCGCCGTCCTTTCCGGACCCGTCGCGGTCTGCGTGGACCGCCCGCTCCTGTCGCTCGATCGCCCGTTCACGTACGAGCTTGCCGAGGAGCTCGGGGCGGGCGTCGGCTCGTTGGTCCAGGTGCGCTTCCACGGCAAGCTCGTTCGAGGCTGGGTTCTCGGTCCGACCGGCGACCTTCCGGCGCGCATGCTGAAGGTCCACAAGCACGTCTCGCGGGTCCGCTTCTTCGACGAGCGGATGCTGGATCTCTATCGCTGGATCGGCGAGCGATACGTCGCGCCGCTCGCCTCGGTTATCGGGCGGTCGTATCCGCCGCGCGTCGCGTCCGAAGAAGACGCCGGCGTCGTCGCTCCGGGCGGTGGGTCCCCTCGTCGCTTCGCCCTGACGGGCTCGGTTGAGATGGGTTCGTCGGGTTTCGCTCCTCGCCCCACAGCCCTGCGCGACGACGCCGCCGTTCCATCCGCCGCGCAGCCGCTTCTCGCGGACAAGTACAACAACGGCGCTCGGCTACTCGGCGCGCTGAGCGAGGGGGCTGGCACGTTTGTGGTTCGGAGTGGGCCGGGGGAGGAGGCGGCGCTCGCGGTCGAGTGCGTTGCTGCGGCGCTCGCTTCAGGGCGGGGGGCGGTGGTGGTGGTTCCGGAGGTGGATCCGGTGCCGGCGACGGTGAAGGCGGTGGTGGAGGCGTTCGGCGAGGACGTGGCTTGCTTCTTCGGGGGTGACAAGCGGTCCCGGTACCGGATGTGGTTGGACATCGGGGACGGTCGGTACCGCGTCGTCGTCGGGACACGGCCGGCGGTTTTCGCGCCCGTCCCGAACCTCGGACTGCTTTTCGTCGGGCGCGAGCATCACGCGCTGCATCGAGAGGAACGCTCTCCCTACTTCCACGTTCGGGACGTCGCGGTCGCGCGGGCGACTCGGGAGGGCGCGGTCACCGTCCTCGCGTCGGTCATGCCTTCGCTCGAGGGCCTCGAGACGCCCCACGTCGGCGTCGAGACCTCCGACCGGCGGTGGCCGCGGGTCGAGGCCGTGAAGCCTGGTCCCGAGGGGAGAGCGCCGAGACTGATCGCCACGCTCCGCGAGGCGCGCAGGGCGTTCCTGTACGAGCCGATCCGCGGCTACGGCGTGGCCCGTGTCTGCCGGGCCTGCGGCGAACCCGCCGCGTGCGCGTCGTGCGGCGGGATGCTGCGGTCCGAGGAGGGGTCGATCCGGTGCACCGTGTGCGAAGCGCGGGGGCGGTGCGCCGCGTGCGGAGCGGAGGACTTCGGCGTGGCGCGCGGCGGAGCCGAGCGCGTCGAGCAGTGGGCTCGGGGAGTGGCCACCGTTCCCGTCTCGCGGCTCGGACCTTCCGACCGGCCTCGTCCGCCGGGCGACACGGAAGTGGTGGTCGGCGGGATCGACGCGGTGAAGGACTTCGGCCCGCTCGGACTCGACCTCGTCGGGATCTTGAACGCCGACGCTTCGCTTCGCCGAGCCGGGGTTGCGGCGCGAGAGCGAACGCTCTCGGCGTGGGCCGAGGTCGCGGCATGGGCGGGTCCGTCTGGACGCGTCGTCCTTCAGACGAATCGGCCGAACGACCACGCCGTCCAAGCGCTCGTCGCCGGCAAACCCGATCGGTTCGCGCGAACGGAACGGACCCGGCTGGCCGACGCGGGCTTCCCGGTCGGCGCCCCGGTGTTCCGCGTGGTCGGGACCGGATCGTTGGAGGACGAGATGACGGCGCTGCCGCATCGCACGCTTCTCGTCTCGTCGCTGGAAGAGCAGACGGTATGCTTGGTCGCCTTGGATGCCGGCGACGTCGCCGTGTTCGGCGCGGCGATCCGCCGACTTGCGGAGCGGGGCGTCGTGACGCGGGTTGAGGCCGAGCCGCACCTGTGAGGAGCGACGTGTGACGCTCATGCCGATCCGAACGTTGGGCGATCCCGTGCTTCGGGAGCAGACCCGTCCCGTCGAGACGTTCGATGCCGCGCTGCGGCGTTTCGCGGAGGACATGCTCGAGACGATGTACGAAGCCCCCGGCGTCGGTCTGGCGGCGAACCAGGTCGGCCTGTCGACCGCGTGTTTCGTCTACGACGACCGGGAGGGGGGTGCGGGATTCGTCGCCAACCCGATCGTGAGCGACCTCGTCGGTGAGGACATCCTCGAAGAGGGATGCCTGTCCATCCCGGGTCCCTACCATCCGACCGTGCGGGCCTCACGCGTCCGCCTTCGCGGACGGGACCTGCAGGGGCGGCCGATCGACCTGGAAGCCGAGGGGCTCCTCGCGCGCATCTTCCAGCACGAGACGGACCATCTGAACGGGATGCTGTACATCGACCGCCTCACGGATGAGGGCCGGCGCGACGTCATGCGACAGCTCCGCGAGCTCGAGATGAACGCACCGCCCGAGCACTAGACGCGCGTATCCTCGCGGCGTGAGCAGATCCCTACGCGTCGCGTTCCTCGGGAACGACGCCTGGTCGGTGCCGTCCCTGCGAGCGCTCGCCGGATCGCCGCACGAGATCGCGATCGTGATCACCGCCGCGCCGAAGCCGGCCGGGCGCGGCAACGAGTTGAGGCCGACGTCCGTCGCCGAGGCCGCGCTGCTGCTCGATCTCCCGCTGGCCGAGGTCGAGACCGTCAAGACCGGTGCCGGCTTCAAGGATCTCGCTGCAGCGATGCCAGACGTGATCGCGGTGGTGGCGTACGGCGAGATCCTGCCCGCGACCGTCCTGCACGTCCCGACGATCGCCCCGGTGAACCTGCACTTCTCGCTGTTGCCCCGGCTTCGCGGCGCCACCCCGGTCCAGACGGCGCTCCTGCTCGGCCATGACATCACGGGGGTCTCGACGATCGTGATGGATCGCGGACTGGACACCGGACCGGTGATCCTGCAGCGCGAGGAGCCCATCGGGCCGGCCGACGATGCCGGGACGCTCGGTGCGCGTTTGGCCGCCATCGGCGCGGACGTGCTCGTCGAGAGCATCGACATGCTCGGGGCGGGGCCCGTCGCGCCGAGACCCCAGGACCATTCGCTCGCGACCTTCGCACCGAAGTTCGCCCTGCACGAGCGTGTACTCGACTGGTCGAACCCGGCCGGCCTGCTGGTGAACCTCGTCCGCGCGCTCTCGCCCGAGCCGGCCGCGACGACGACGTTCCGCGATGAAAGCGTGAAGGTCTTCCGGGCCGAGGCCGTCGACGCCGAGGGCGAGCCGGGACGGATCGTCGACGTGAGCAAGGACGGGATCGTCGTGGCGACGGCTGACGGGGGGTTCCGGCCGTTGGAGCTTTCTCCCGCGGGCCGAAAGCGGATGACGGGTGCCGACTTCGTGAACGGGTTCCGTCCCGAGGTCGACGAGCGGCTCGGGTGAGCCCGCCCCACGGCCGGCGAGCTCGGGTGAGCCCGCCCGGAGGTCGGCGAGCGGCCTCGAGTCCATCCGGTGCTCGAGCCACCGCGAAGCCCGAACCGGCGACCACGGCCCGCTCGGTGGCGCTCGACGTGATCCGGCGGGTTATCGACGAGGGCGCGTACTCGAACCTCGCGCTCGCGAGGACGATCGCGCGGTCGGGTCTGTCCGAGCGGGACGCGGCGCTCGCGTCGGAGCTTGCGTACGGGACGATCCGCAAGAAGATCCCCCTCGACTACGCACTCGCTCCGCTGCTCGAGCGGTCCCTCGACACCGCGCCGAAGGAGGCTCGCGCGCTGCTCCGGCTCGGCGCCTATCAGATCCTGTTCATGCGGATCCCCGACCACGCCGCCGTGTCGGAGACGGTCGGGCTCGCGGGGCCGCGACACCGGGGTTTCGTCAACGCGGTGCTTCGCCGTCTCGTCGGGGAGGGTGTGCGCTGGCCGGAAGGCGACGGCGACGAGGACGTCGCGGTCCGGACGGGACTCGCCGCGTGGGCGATCCACGAGCTCCGGCTGTTCCTCGGCGACCAGGCCGAGGCGGCGGCACACGCTCTCGGCGAGCACGGCGCGACGACGCTTCGGACCAACACGTGCCGGACGAGCGTCGACGAGGTCGAGCGCGTGCTCCGCGAGGCCGGCATCGACGCGGAGCGCGGTGCGCTGCACGAGGAGTCCCTGATCGTTCGGGCGGGGGCGCCGACCTCGTTCCCCGGCTTCGCGGAGGGCTGGTTCGCCGTGCAGGACCAGGCCTCGTCCTTCGTGGTGCGGGCGCTTGATCCGCAGCCGGGCGAGCGGGTCATCGACGTATGCGCCGGTCCCGGCGGGAAGGCGGCGCACATCGCGTGTCTCCTCGGGCCGGAGGGGACGCTCGTCGCGACCGATCCGTCGACCCCGCGCGCGGGCCTCGTCCGGTCCACCCTGGACCGGCTGAAGATCCGAGGGCACGTCGTGGTGCAGGATGCTCGGCGTCCGGCCGTTGGTGGTGCGTTCGACCGGATCCTCGTGGACGCGCCCTGCTCCGGCATCGGGGCCGCGCGACGGCGTCCCGAGCTCCTGTGGCGTGTGCAGAGGGACGAGCTCTCGGCACTCGCGCGGCTTCAGGTCGCGATCGTCGCCGGCGTCGCGGGGCTCCTGCGTCCGGGCGGGCTCCTTGTCTACAGCGTCTGCACGTTTCCTCGGGCCGAGACCGATGCGGCCTGCGACGCGATCGTGCGTCACGGGGCCGAGCTCGAGCCGGCCGACCTTCCCGGGCCCGACGGCCCGGCCCCTCGGATCCGCCTGTGGCCGCACCGGCACGGATGCGACGCGATGTTCGTGGCCGGCTTCCGCCGTCGGGAGTCGACCCGCGGCTAGGATTGGGCGCGTGAACGCCCAGATGGGGCCGATGCACCCTGCCGACCCCTCACACCCCGCTGCGGCGGTAAAGCCCGTCGACCCACGTGCCGACGCCATTCATGACCACCTCGACGAGCCACCGGAAGGGACGGCGTGATGCCCGAGACGATCCTGGTCGTCGACGACGACGCCGACATCGCCCGGTTCGTCGAGGTGAACCTGCGGAGCGCGGGGTACGAGGTCTCGGTGGCGACCGACGGCGAGGAGGCGCTCGAACGCGCGGCGGCGCTCCGGCCCGACCTCGTCCTGCTCGACGTGATGATGCCCAGGATCGACGGGTTCGAGGTCGCGCAGCGCCTGCGCCGCAATCCGCAGACGGCGAACGCCTCGATCATCATGCTCACCGCCAAGGCGCTCTCGACCGACAAGGTGCTCGGCCTCACGGCGGGCGCGGACGACTACATCATCAAGCCGTTCGACCCGATCGAGCTCCTCGCGCGCGTGAAGGGAACGCTTCGCCGGGCCAAGGAGATGCGCAACCTCTCGCCGCTCACCGGACTCCCGGGCAACATCCGGATCCAGGAGGAGATCGAGCGGGGAGTGCGTGACAAGCGCCCGTTCGCCGTGCTGTACAGCGACCTCGACAACTTCAAGGCGTACAACGACCAGAAGGGGTTCGTGCGCGGCGACCGGCTGATCCAGGCGACGGCGAGGATCATCCAGGACGCCGTCGTCGAGTTCGCCGGCTCCGAGGGGTTCGTGGGGCACGTGGGCGGCGACGACTTCGTGGCCGTCGTTCCGCCGGAGGTGGCCGAGGACGTTGCGAAGCGGATCGTCGAGCGTTTCGACGGCGGCATCCACGAGTTCTACGAACAGGAAGACCTCCAGCGGGGCTACGTCGAGGTGGAGGACCGCAAGGGCGTCATGCAGAAGCTGCCGCTCGCGGGCGTCTCGGTCGGGATCGCGACCACGAACGTCCGTATGTTCGAGCACTACGGCGAGGCGGTCGCCGTCGCCACGGAGATGAAGCAGTTCGCCAAGCGCGAATCGAGCTCGTCCTACGCCGTGGACCGCCGCAAGATCGAGTGACCGCCCCCGCTCCTCGCCACTGACGATCCCCGGCCCCGATCGGCTTACCACGCTCTCCCAGAGCCGCCTATACTTGGGCCGAAGCTCGTCTTCGGGGCGGGGTGCAAGTCCCCACCGGCGGTGACAGTCCGCAACCCCTCGGCAGCCGGTCGAGGGTGGACCCGGCGCGATTCCGGGACCGACCGTGAGAGTCGGGATGGGAGAGGACGGGCGGTGCCGGCAGCGGCTTGCTGCCGCCTCCTGCCCTCCCCACCTGCGCCCCGTGATCGGGGTGCCAACGTGTCCGACGAGGTGTACATCGAGCGGGCGATCTCGCTCGCAGAGCGTGGGCGGGGACTGGTGTCCCCGAACCCCATGGTCGGCGCCGTCGTCGTTACCTCCGATGGCCGTGTCGCCGGCGAGGGCTGGCACGAGGGGCCCGGGACGCCGCACGCGGAGATCCGGGCCCTCGAGGCGGCCGGCGAGCGCGCTCGGGGAGCGGTCCTGTTCACCTCGTTGGAGCCGTGCGACCACTTCGGCCACACCGGCCCGTGCACCGACGCGATCGTTTCCGCGGGGATCGGCCGCGTCGTCTCCGCGATGCGCGACCCGAACCCCATCGTCGACGGCCGTGGGTTCGCGAAGCTTCAGTCACACGGGATCGAGGTTGAGTTCGGCACGCTCGGCGACGAGGCGGCTCGCCAGAACGAGGCTTTCTTGAAGCACGTGCGGACGGGGCTGCCATTCGTCACGTGGAAGATGGCCGCCTCGCTCGACGGCAAGGTCGCCGCCCGCGACGGCTCGTCGCGATGGATCACGGGCGAGGCGGCGAGGGCCGACGTGCATCGTCTGCGCTCGTCCTCCGACGCGATCGTGGTCGGAGCCGGGACGGCGCTCGCCGACGATCCCGCACTGACGGTCCGACTGCCCGGATATCGGGGACGCGCGCCGCTCCGGATCCTGGTCGACGCGCGGGGGCGCGTCCCGGCGACCGGTGATCTGTTCGACGAGGACGCGCCGACGCTCGTCGCGACCACCGATCTCGCATCTTCGGAGCGCCGCGAGGAGTGGAGGGCCGCCGGTGCCGAGGTCGTCGTCTACGAGCCCGAGAGCGAGCGCGTGCCGCTCGGCGAGCTCGTTGCGGACCTTGGGAAGCGGGACGTCCAGGCGGTGCTGCTCGAGGGCGGGCCTACGCTGGCCTGGGCCGCGATCGAGGACGGCCTCGTCGACAAGGTCGTCGTCTATCTCGCGCCGAAGCTGGTCGGAGGCACCGATGCGCCGACCGTCCTCGGAGGGCGCGGGTTCGCGCCGATCGCGAACGCCGTGGGCCTGCGGGTGCGCTCGTTCGACCGCGTGGGAGAGGATCTGAGGGTGGAGGCCGATGTTCACCGGGATCGTTGAGGAGCGAGGGGTCGTGCGCGAGGTCGGCGGATCCCGGCTCGCTGTGGGATGTCGAACCGTGACCTCCGACGCGGAGGTCGGTGCCTCTGTCTCGGTGAACGGTGTGTGCCTCACGGTCGTCGAGCGATCGGACGCCCACCTCGCGTTCGACGTGTCCGAGGAGACCCTTCGCAGGACGAGCTTCGCGCGCCTCTCCCAGGGCGACCCGGTGAACCTCGAGCGACCGCTCACGTTGGCCAGCCGCCTCGGCGGGCACCTCGTGCAAGGTCACGTGGACGGTGTGGGCGAGGTCGTGGAGGTCGCCCCGGAGAAGGACGGCGCTGCGTGGGTCACGATCCGCGCGCCGAAGGACCTTCGCCGCTACCTCGTCGAGAAGGGCTCCGTCTGCGTCGACGGCGTGAGCCTGACGGTGGCCGCGCTCGACGGCGACACGTTCGCGGTCGCCCTGATCCCGCACACGCTGGCGGCGACGACCCTCGGGTCCGCCCAACTGAAGGACCCCGTGAACCTGGAGGTGGACGTGATCGCGAAGTACGTGGAAGCGTTGCTCGAGGGGAGAGACGCATGAGCCACACGCAGGACGAGATCGATCGGAACGCGTTCGCGACGATCGAAGAGGCGCTCGAGGACGTCCGAGAGGGGCGGGTGGTGATCGTCGTCGACGACGCCGACCGGGAGAACGAAGGCGACTTCGTCCTGGCCGCGGACCGGGCGACGCCGGAGGCGCTCAACTTCATGGTCACCCACGGTCGAGGGATCGTCTGCATGCCGGTGACCCCGCAGCGCCTCGACGAGCTTCGGATCCCTTTGATGGTCTCGAAGAACAACGAGAGCCACGGGACCGCCTTCGCGGTCTCGATAGACATCCAGGGGCGTACGACGACCGGGACGAGCGCGTTCGACCGCGCGGCGACCGTTCTGGCGATCACCGACCCGGAGCTTCGCGCCGAGGACATCCGGATGCCCGGGCACGTGTTCCCGCTGATGGCGCAGGAGGGAGGCGTGCTGAAGCGAGCGGGTCACACCGAGGCCACGGTGGACCTCGCCCGCCTGGCCGGCCGGTACCCGGCCGGCGTGCTGTGCGAGGTCCTGCACCCCGACGGGACGATGGCCCGGATGCCCGAGCTCGTCCGGGTCGCCCGAGCGCACGGTCTGAAGATGATCTCGATCGCGGACCTTATCGAGTACCGGCGCCGGCGCGAGCATCTCGTGAAGCGCACGGCCGAGGCATCCATCCCCACGGAGCACGGCGAGTTCACGGCCCTCACCTACGAGAGCCTCGTCGACGGGAACGTGCACGTTGCCTTCGTCCTGGGCGACGTCGGCGACGGCGAGCGGATCTTGGTCCGCGTGCACTCCGAGTGCCTGACGGGTGACGTGTTCGGCTCGTTGCGCTGCGACTGCGGCGATCAGCTCGAGGCGGCGATCGAGCGGGTCGGGGCGGAAGGTCGCGGCGTCGTCCTGTACATCCGAGGGCACGAGGGCCGCGCGATCGGCCTCACGCACAAGCTCCGCGCCTACCAGCTGCAGGAGCGGGGGCGAGACACGGTCGAGGCGAACGTCGAGCTCGGCTTCGCGGCCGATCCACGAGACTACGGCATCGGGGCGCAGATCCTCGTCGACCTCGGCGTGCGGTCGATGCGCCTGCTGACGAACAACCCGGCCAAGCGGGCCGGCCTCGAGGGCTACGGTCTGTCGATCGTGGAACGCGAGCCGCTCGAGGTCCGGCCGAACGCCCGCAACATCGAGTACCTGCGGACGAAGCGAGAGAAGCTCGGCCACCTGCTCGGCGGGCTCGATACGCTCGACGAGGAGGTCCGATGAGGGACGTGCGGGGAGACTTCCTGGCCCGCGGCCGCCGCCTCGCGATCGTGGTGGCGCGGTTCAACGAGCTCGTGACGGGCAAGCTCCTGGAGGGCGCCGTCGAGTGCCTTCGGGCGCACGGGATCGACGAGGACGACCTCCTCGTCGCGTGGGTGCCGGGTGCGTTCGAGCTTCCGCTCGTGTCGCGGCGGCTGGCTGCCTCGGGTGGCTTCGACGCCGTCATCTGTCTCGGGGCGGTCGTGCGAGGCGAGACACCGCACTTCGACCACGTGGCCGGCCAGGCGGCACTCGGGATCCGAACGGCAGCCGAGGACACCGGCGTGCCGGTGATCTTCGGGGTCCTCACGACCGACACGCTCGAGCAGGCGATCGACCGAGCGGGAGGCAAGCACGGGAACAAGGGCTGGGATGCGGCGATGGCCGCGCTGGAGACGGCGTCGGTGCTCGACCAGCTGCCGAAGGAACGCTGAGCCGATGATCATCGACAAGCCTTGGGGAAAGGTCGTCACCTACGCCCTGAATCAGCCGAGCTCGGTCCGTGTGATCACGGTGGAGCCCGGGCAAGAGACGAGCGTCCACTATCACCAGATGCGCGACGAGATATGGGTGGTGCTCGACGCCGGACTCATACTCCAGATCGGCAACAAGGTGGTTGAGGCCACCCCGGGCGAGGAGTTCATGGTCTCGGCGGAGACGACCCATCGGATCACGAACCCGGCGGAGGCGCGGGGCCGTGTCCTCGAGATCGCCTATGGATACACGACCGAGGACGACACCTTGCGCCTCGAGGACGACTACGGACGGTCGCTCGAGCCCGATTGGTGAGCGGGCAAGGGCCGTAGACCCGGAGCAGGATTGAGCGCCGCGAGCCTCCGTGCTAGGCTCCCCGCCGCTCAGGCACCAGGCACAGGAGGGTCCGTTGGCAGAGCAGGGCACCGTGAAGTGGTTCAGCAACGAGAAGGGGTTCGGCTTCATCTCGCGGGAAGGAGAGGACGACGTCTTCGTCCACTTCTCCGCGATCGGGGGCGAGGGCTACAAGTCCCTCACCGAGGGCCAGGCCGTCGAGTTCGACGTCGTCGACGGTCCGAAAGGCAAGCAGGCGGCCAACGTCAAGCCCCTGTAGCCCCCGTCCTCGCGGATGTCGCGACCCGTCGACACCGGTCGACGCCCCCACGACCTGCACCTATACTCCCGCTACGGTTCACCGTGCTCCGTCACGGCATCGGGGAGACGCCCGGTGCCGTTCGTTCGATAGGGAGGTGATGCGGGGTCTCGGCTGATCCGCGGATAAACGACCGGATCCGCTCGCCGCAGGTACGGCTGGTGGGTGCCGACGGGTCGCAGATCGGGATCGTCTCCACGCAGGAGGCGCTCCGGCAAGCACAAGAGCTGGACCTCGACCTCGTGGAGGTGGCGCCGCAGGCGAACCCGCCCGTGGCCAGGATCATGGACTACGGGAAGTTCAAGTACGAGCGCGACATCCGCCAGAAGGAGGCCCGCAAGAAGCAGGTGCGGGTCGAGGTCAAAGAGATCAAGTTCCGCCCGAAGATCGACCGGCACGACTACGACACGAAGAAGGGCCACGTCGTCCGGTTCCTCTCGGCGGGAGCGCGGGTCAAGGTGACCATCATGTTCCGCGGGCGCGAGATGGCCCACACGGATCTCGGGCGCAAGATCCTGGACCGGCTGGTTGAGGATCTCGGCGATACGGCCGTCGTGGAGGCGCAACCCAAGCAGGACGGGCGCAACATGGTGATGGTGATCGGGCCGACGAAGAAGGCGATGGAGCAACGAACCGAGGCGTCGAAGCGGGGCCTCGAACCGCCGGCGGCGGCGCCGAGCCCCGAACCGGTGGAGGACGCCACCGCCCCCAAGCCGGCGGAGGAAACCGAAGCCCCCGTGGCGGAGCAGGAAGCCTCCGGCGCCCGGGAGCAGTCGCAGGCCCAGGGAAGCGTGGAGGGGCCTCAGCCCGCGACGCGGTAGTCTCTGGAACCGGCTCGCAGCGAAGCGTAGGTCCAGGCTAGGTCTCTCGCGCCGAGAAGGAACCGGCTCAAGTGCGAAGCGGTAGGCCCATGCGACGCGAGGCCTCGCAAGGCGAGGGCTCGCGTGCAAAGGATGGAAGGAAGAGAGCTTCAACGATGAAGCAGAAGACGCACCGGGCGACGGCGAAGCGGTTCCGGATCACCCGAACGGGGAAGGTCCTTCACCGCAAGGCGACCGGGAACCACTTTCTGACGAAGAAGAGGGGCAGCCGCCGGCGGCGGGTCGAGGGCATGGCCGAGGTCAGGGCCGAGCGCACCAACATCCGTCGGCTGCTCGGGAAGTAGGCGGAGATGGCGCGCGTCAAACGTTCGGTCCACGCGAAGAAGAAGCGTCGGGAGGTCCTGCGCAAGGCGAAGGGGTATTACGCCGCGCGCTCCCGGCGGTATCGCGTGGCCAAGGAGCAGTTGCTTCACTCCGGCCAGTACGCGTACCGGGACCGTCGTGACCGCAAGGGCCAGTTCCGCCGGCTGTGGATCGCGCGCATCGGAGCCGGCGCCCGTCAGAACGGGATCTCGTACTCGCAGCTGATGCATGGGCTGCAGAAGGCGGGCGTCGAGCTCGACCGCAAGATCCTCGCCGACATGGCCGTGCACGATCCCGCCGCGTTCGAGCGGCTCGTCCAGACGGCGAAGGACGCCCTGGCTGCTTGAGGCTTCCCACGAAGGCCTACCGCTTCGCTGCTTGAGGCTTCCCACGAAGGCCTACCGCTTCGCTGCTTGAGGCCTGCCTGCGAGGCGGCGACCTCGCGGGCACTAGGATTCCACTCCGGGGCGACGCCCCCGGAGGCACGTGTGATCACGTCGACACGCAACGAGAAGGTCGCTTCCGCCCTGCGCCTGAAGAAGCGAGCGCTCCGGGAACGCGAGCGCCGGTTCCTCGTCGAGGGCGCGCAGGCCGTCGGCGAAGCCCTCACCCACCCCGATGGCCTGACCAGCCTCTACCACACCGATCCCGGACACCCGCTCGTCGATGCCGCACGTTCGGCCGGAGCGGAGCTCGTCCACGTGAGCGACGAGGTGATGGGCAAGCTGACATCGACCGTGACGCCACAGGGGCTGGTCGGAGTCTCCCCGTTCGTGGACGTCGGCCTCGGATCCGTCGTGTCCTCCTCGAGATGCGTGGCCCTGTTGAGCTCGGTCCGCGACCCGGGCAATGCCGGAACGGTCCTTCGCTCGGCCGACGCCGCGGGTGCCGACGGCGTCGTCTTCAGCTCCGATTCCGTCGACGTGTACAACCCGAAGGCGGTCCGCGCGTCCGCCGGCTCGCTGTTCCACCTTCCGATCGTGCGGGACGTCGAAACCCCGGATGCGATCGCACAGCTGCGCGACGGGGGCCGGCGCATCTTCGCCATGGACGCTTCGGGGGACGCGGACCTGTTCGAGCTGGACCTTGCCGACCCGGCGGTCTTCGTGTTCGGGAACGAGGCGTGGGGACTCCCGCGAGAGGTGTCCAGGCTCGCCGATGCGACGGTCCGCGTTCCGATCGTCGGCCGCGCCGAGTCGCTCAACCTCGCGGCGGCGGCCTCCGTCTGCCTGTTCGAGTGGACGCGCCAGCAGCGCGAGGGACGCCGTGCCGTCCTCGAGACAGTGATCGCGGCGGCGGCCCACGACATCCGCTCGCCGCTTACCGCGATGAAGGGATTCGGGCACGCGCTCGTCAACCGCTGGGATCAGATGCCCGAGGAGCAACGCGCACTCATGCTGGCCGGGATCGTCTACGACACCGACCGGTTGAACTCGATCCTGCGACAGCTCGTTGACGCGGCTCGGCTAGCCGCCGGCTCGCTCGACCTGTTCCCCGAGCGGATCGAGGTCGGCAGGCTCGTCGGGCAGGTTGCGGAGTCACTGGGGCGCGATCCGGACCATCCGCAGATCCTCTGGGAAGGAGGGGATGTCCAGGCGTTCGTGGACCCCGAACGACTTCGTCTGGTCCTGGAGGCGTTCATCGAAGCGCTGGTGTGGTGGACGAACGAGGGCCCGCTCCGCGTCGAGGGAGCCGTTCGCGACGGACGGCTCGTCCTGGAGGTCTCGCGGCGGGGCACCACGCTGAGCCAGGAGGACGCCGAACGACTGTTCCTGGCGCGAGCGCCGGGGACCGGCTCGGGCAGCAAGATCGGCTTGTTCGTGGCGAACGGCGTCGCGATGGCGCAAGGCGGCACGACGTCGGTCCGCGTGGGACAGGACGTGACGTTCGTGCTCGACGTGCCGGCCGAGCCGGCAGACCGTTTGGGCTGAGTCCCTGCCGCGCGCGACGCGCGATCGGCGGTCGGCCCGAAACCCCTTGCTAGGGGAACTATCCCCTTGAGGGCGGTAGGTCGCTAGGATGACCAGCCACATGGTCACGCCCCCTACCCCCGACGAACTCTGGGAACTGACAGGCGGGTGGCGCGAGGGACCCTTCATCGTAGGGGTGCCAGTGGCCGAGTTGGTGTTCTGGCGCTTCGTGAGGAACGACCCGCCGCTGACCGACGACTTCGCCGCCGAATTCGAGTTGCGTGATCGGTTCCCGCGCGAGGACCACTTCACGTACCGAGGATTCTCGGCTTGGACCGGCGAGAGAATCGCGAGGGATACCGCCCGCGATGTTCTCAACCCAATCCTGGAAAAGAAGGGCGAAATAACGCCCTTCTCCCATATTGCACGCTTTCGAGTGTCTCCGGACGATGGCCACGCTTGCGGGTGGATCGGTCCCGAGCGTGAGCACTGGGGTATATGGGGGCCAGCGCAAGATTTGGCAGACCCCTCAAGGGTCGAGGACGTGTTCTCGATACTAGAAAGACGGGAGTACGATGACTGACATGGACTTCCCTCACGACGCCGCTTGCTACGTGCTCTATGAGGCCCACGGAGGGTCGAACGTGGGTTCGGCCACGACGTGGGCAGGCCTGCGCGTGCTTCTCGACGAGATCGTGAGCGAGAGGCGTGGTCGGCTTTCACTAGTGGCTGTTGTCGCGCTCGACGACAAGGGCCAGCGTATCGGCACGCTGCCCGCCGAGTCGGTGCTAGAAACCGCCTAGGGTACTTGACGGCAGTACTGCCGTATGGTACATATACGGCATGTCGAAGGCGGATCGGAACAATCCGAAGCGGTCGAGGGCTTCCGAATCCCGCTACTCCCTCATGGAGTTCGAGCGGGAGTTCCCCGACGATGCGTCCTGCCTCGACTGGCTCTACCGCTTCCGCTACCCCGATGGTGCGTTCTGCCCGACATGCGGCAAGATCACCAAGCACCATCGGGAGAAGTCGCGCCCGTCCTATTCCTGCCAGTTCTGCGGCCACCGCGTACACCCGATGGTCGGGACGATCTTCGAGGATTCGGCCACTTCGCTGAAGCTGTGGTTCTACGCGATGTACCTCATGGCCAGCACTCGATGCGGTATCTCCGCGAAGCAGATGGAACGGGAGTTGGGCGTCACCTACAAGACCGCCTGGCGCATGGCCAACCGCATCCGGTCCCTGCTGTCCCAAGACGACTTGATGGTGGGCGGAACCGTCGAGGTGGACGAGTCCTACTTCGGCGGGAAGGACAAGTGGAAGCACGAAGGGAAGCGCCCCCACAAGGGGACTGGCCCTGTCACCAAGACCCCGGTTATCGGGATGGTGCAGCGCGGCCCCAGCGGGACCGGGAAGGTTGTGGTGCAGGTCGCGGAGTCCGCGAAGAAGCACCATCTGATGCCTCACGCCAAGGAGCGCATCCTTCCCGCGTCCACCGTGTTCTCGGACGAGTCTTACGTCTACCGCGATCTGGAATCGCTCGGATACACCCACGGACGCGTCAACCACGCCCAGGGCGTCTATGTCAGCGGGACCGTCCACACCAACACGATTGAGGGTTTTTGGGCGACCGTGAAGCGCGGGCTTGGTGGCGTCTACCACAACGTATCCACCAAGCACTTGCAGTCGTACTTGGACGAGTACGCGTTCCGTTACAACAACCGGGATGTCACCGGTCGTCGCGGGATGTTCGACGCTTTCCTGTCTCGGATTCCGGGCGCTTAGGCGTTCGGGCAGCCTTCCCCAGCGCGTCGAAGAACTCGTCCTTCTTGGGGACGGGAATCTTGTAGCCCTTCTCGGTTTCCTGCTTGGGTTCGGTTTGCTTCTTACTCGGCATCGTGTCTCCATTCTACGCGACATGGTGGCCCGCCTCGACCTTAGCGGAGCCCTTACGAAGTTTGAGTGGGCTCAGAAGCACGCCCGCGAACTCAAACGCGACATTTTCATGTGGGCCGATCTCGACTCCGAGCGGCCCGTAACCTTTCGACGGAAGATCGATATTGAGAACCACACGGTCGATTTTTGGGTCGAGACGATGCGCCCGCTGCCGCATCGTTGGAGCCTCATGCTGGGAGACACCCTGACCAACTTCCGGGGCGCGCTTGACTATCTCCCAGCCGAGTTGGTCGGGGCCGGAGACAAGCCGGAGTTGAAGGACTCGACCAGCGTGTACTTCCCCCTCAGTGAGAAGAACTTCTCCCACTTCATCAACAAGTCGTGCAACACGCATCTGCCCGGTGTCCGGATGGGTGTATGCCGCCGCCTTTCGCCATTCCAGCCGTATACGGGTAGGCGTTGGGACCATCCAGGAAAAGTGTTGTTGAGGTTGTTTCGGCTGAGCGGTCGGGAGAAGCATCGCGAGTTGGTTGTTACCGTGATCCGCCCGCATGTCTATGAATTCCGCAGCCCCCTTGGGACCAGAACCCAGATCCTTCACCGCGGCCAGCCGGGTGAGCCGTTTGAGCCTCACACAAAGGCTGTATCGATCAACATCTACTCGCCGTTTCCCCCGGAGCAAAAACCCGACGTGAGCGTGGACTTCGATGCGGCCAGACAAATAGCCGTTCAAGACGGCCCCTATCTGCTTCCGTTTGTTGGGCAAGTCGAACGCCTCGTCGCGGAAGTGCTGGGGAAATTCCTCTAGGTCGAGGCATGAAGGACGTGCCTGTACCGCCCTCAAGGGGATAGTTCCCCTTGCTAGACTCGCCCAACCATGGACCCGAGCGACGCGCGCCGCATCCTCGA
>JBBDWS010000052.1:3423-5465 GCA_040902755.1 Actinomycetota bacterium | reverse complement strand
CCCTCAGAGCCGGGCGTAGCCTGACCCAGCGGACCCCATATCACGGCCCGCATCGCGCCGGTTGCCCAGGCGCACATCGGAGCCCAGAGCCACGCTCCCAAGCCGGAGGTGAATCAGCCCTCCAGGAAGGGAGCCGCGATGCGGATCCTCACCGACCGCCTCTCGGTCCACGTCGACGAGACGGACCAGTTCTCGGTGCGCGTCGACGACTCGAACGGTGCCGCCCACCTCCTCCTCAGCGGGAGGTTCGATGCGTCGGCGCTCCCCGCGCTCGACGATGCGCTCAGTGGGGTCCCGCACCTCGACGTCGTCATAGACCTGGCCGCGCTCACGTTCATCGACGGCGCGGCGTGGATCGCGGTAACGCGACTGGAGAACCGCGTGCGGGACTGGGGCAAGGATCTCCGCCTCGTGAACGCGCATGGACGCATCCGCACGATCTTCGAGCTGACCGGGACCGAGCACCTGCTCTCCGAAGCCGTCAGCGGATGAGCGACTGGCGGGACCAGGAGGTACGGAACGAGGCGCGGGCGCGCGATCGGAACGAATGGATCGAGGACGCCCGCGGCTCGATGGGGAACGAGGCGGCGACGGACCTGTACGTGTGCGAATGCGGAGATCCGGCCTGCAGCGAGCACATCAGACTCACTCGGCTGGAGTACGAGGCCGTGCGTGGCTACTCGACGCGCTTCGCCGTTGCGACCGACCACGAGAACCCCGAGATCGACCAGCTGGTGTCCGAGGGCGGCCGTTACTCGGTCGTCCAGAAGGTCCCCGGATTGCCGGCGCGGATCGCGCGGCAGACCGACCATCGCCGCAGGCAGGTACTCGGCTCCTAGTCCCGCGGTCCGGCTTTCGCCCTCGGCAAGGTGTGGCTACCATCTGGAGAGGGCTCGGGGCGAACGCGGTTCCCGGCCCGGACGGGACCCTTCGAGGAGGAGCCATGCCGACGACCGTGAAAGCGGCACTACTGCAGACCGATTGGGCCGGCAGCCAGGACGCGATGATCGACAAGCACGAGGAGGCCGCCCGCGACGCCTCTGCCCAGGGAGCCGAGGTCATCTGCTTCCAGGAGCTGTTCTACGGGCCGTACTTCTGCCAGGTGCAGGACACCGAGTACTACGAGTACACCGAGCCGATCCCCGACGGCCCGACCACGAAGCGGTTCCAGAGCGTGGCCAAGGAGCTCGGCATGGTGATGGTGCTGCCGATGTACGAGTTCGAGCAGGCGGGCCTTTACTACAACACCGCCGCGGTCATCGACGCCGACGGGACGTATCTCGGGAAGTTCCGCAAGCAGCACATCCCTCAAGTCACGGGTTTCTGGGAGAAGTTCTATTTCAGTCCGGGCACCGGCGGGTACCCGGTGTTCGAAACCGCAGTCGGGAAGGTCGGCGTCTATATCTGCTACGACCGGCACTTCCCCGAGGGCTGGCGCATCCTCGGCCTGCACGGCGCCGAGATCGTGTTCAATCCATCGGCGACGCACCGCGGGTTGAGCGAGTACCTATGGCGGCTGGAGCAGCCGGCGGCGGCCGTCGCGAACATGTACTACGTCGGTGCGATCAACCGCGTCGGGATCGAGCCGCTCGGCGAGAACGACTTCTACGGGCAGAGCTACTTCGTCGACCCCGAGGGGCAGTTCGTCGGCGAGGTCGGAGACGCGTACAAGCCCGAGTTGATCGTGCGCGATCTGGACCTCGGCAAGATCCGTGAGGTTCGCGACCGGTGGGCGTTCTACCGGGACCGCCGGCCCGACGCGTACGACCCGATCGTCGCCCGCTGACCGGAGCGCGAGGGAGAGCCATGGACATCGGCGTGGTGTTGCAGACCACCCCACCGAGCGCGCGCGTGATCGATCTCGCGAAGCGGGCGGAGGCCTACGGGTTCACCCACGTGTGGACGTTCGACAGCCACATCCTTTGGCAGGAGCCGTTCCCCATCTACACGCAGATCCTGGCGAATACGCGCAACGTGATGGTGGGAACGATGGTGACGAACCCTGCCACGCGGGACTGGACGGTCACGGCGAGCGTGTTCGC
>JBBDWS010000052.1:0-3323 GCA_040902755.1 Actinomycetota bacterium | reverse complement strand
GAGACCTCGGAGGTGCCGACGGCGCTCACCGAGTACATCAAGGGGCGCGAGGGCTACGACTACAACGAGCACGGCCAGGTGGGGAACGTGCACACGCAGTTCGTGCCCGACGAGATCGTGGACCGGTTCTGCATCCTCGGGCCCGTCGAAGAGCACGTACGGCGGCTCGAGGAGCTGAAGGGGCTCGGCGTCCACCAGTTCGCGGTCTACCTGCAGCACGACGCCAAGGACGAGACCCTGCAGGCGTACGGGGAGAAGGTCATCCCCGCCATCGCCGACAAGGCGCAAGCGAAGACGTGACGCGGCGTTCTCGAAGCGGGGCGTCGAACCTGCGACGGTTCGCGCGACGCGCGTCGATGTTCGGCCTCGCGCTGCTGCTCGTCGCGGCCATCTGGGAGCTCTACAAGTGGGTCGGACCCGAGGACGGCGGCACGTTGTTCGGGTGGGCGATCTTGCCGCGCACGAACGACTATGCGATGCCGCACGTGTGGGAGATGCTCGCTCGCTACGCGCAGCCGGAGCGCCGGGGATTCCCGACTCCGATCATCGCGACGGTGGCCTCAGGTGCGTGGTTCTCGCTGCGGCTGGCGCTCACCGGCTTCGTGATGGGCACGCTCGTCGGACTCGGCCTCGCGATCGTGATGGCGCGGTTCAAGGTCGTCGAACGCGGCCTGCTGCCATACCTCGTCGTGTCGCAGACGGTGCCGCTGATCGCGCTCGCGCCGCTCGTCGTCAGTTGGGGCGGCAAGCTGCACCTCGGCGAGTTCGAGTGGCCGCGCTGGCTCTCGGCCGCGGTGCTCGGTGCCTTCCTCGCGTTCTTCCCGGTGGCGGTCGGAACCCTGAAAGGGCTGACTTCGGCACCGGCGGCGGCCGTCGAGCTGATGGACTCCTACGCCGCGTCGTGGCGGCAGACGCTGTTCAAGCTGCGGTTCCCGGCCGCCGTCCCGTACCTCGTGCCGGCGCTTCGTCTGGGCGCGACGGCCTCGGTGGTCGGGGTCGTCGTCGCCGAGATCTCGACGGGCTTGGCCGGCGGGATCGGGCGGTTGATCATCGAGTACGCCCGAGAGGCGACGGCCGACCCGGCGAAGGTCTACACGGCGGTGTTCGGCGCGGCCGCGCTCGGCCTGCTGATGGCCGGGATGGTGGCGGTCGCGGACCTGATGCTGATGCGGAACCGGCCGTGGGAGGTCGCGGAGTGAGCGCCGCGGTCGAGGTCCACGACGTCTCCAAGGTCTTCAACGCCGGACGCCCGAACGCCGTCGAGGCGCTCGTCGACATCGACCTCACGATCGAGCCCGGTGAGTTCGTCTCGCTGATCGGCCCCTCCGGATGCGGCAAGTCGACCGCGCTCCGCCTGATCGCCAACCTGCTCGAGCCGACGAGCGGCGAGGTGCTGGTGAACGGCAAGCCGGCGCTCAAGGCGCGTCTGGACCAGGACTACGGCATGGCGTTCCAGCAAGCGGGACTGTTCGACTGGCGGACCGTCGCCAAGAACGTCGAGCTCCCCCTTGAGCTGAAGGGCTGGGACAAGGCCAAACGGCGAACGCGTGCGCTCGAGATGCTCGACCTAGTCAAGCTCGGCGACTTCGCCGACCATTTCCCGTGGCAGCTCTCGGGCGGCATGCAGCAGCGGGTGGCGATCGGGCGTGCCCTCGCGGCTCATCCGCCACTCCTGTTGATGGACGAGCCGTTCGGCGCGCTCGACGAGATGACCCGGGAGCACATGCAGGCCGAGCTGCTGCGGATCTGCGGCGAGACCTCGAGCACGGTCGTCTTCGTGACGCACTCGATCCCTGAAGCCGTGTACCTGTCGACGCGCGTGGTCGTGATGTCGCCGCGCCCCGGCCGCATCACCGACGTGATCGGTGTGGACCTCGGGCCTCGCCGCGGACTCGAGACGCGCGAGGCCGTCGCCTTCTTCGAGAAGATCACCGAGGTCCGCGAGGCGCTCCGCGGCATCGACACGTCGGACCTCGCGTGAACCGGTCGCCGCGAGCGCTCGCGCTCCTCGTGCTGCCGCCGGTCGTGTTCGGCATCGCCTTCCTCGCGCTCTGGGAGGCGGCGGTGAATGTCTTCGACTTCCAGCCATACTTCCTGCCGGCGCCGTCGTCGATCTGGCAGCAGTTCCTGGAGAACGCGACGCTCATCTGGGACGCCGCGAAGGTCTCGGGCACCAACGCGCTCGTCGGATTGATCGCCGGGACGGTGCTGGGGATCGCGCTCAGCTTCGTGCTTGGCCGGTTCCGGTTGCTGAACGAGCTCGTGACCCCGCTCGCCATCGCGCTGAACGCCGTCCCGATCTTCGTGCTGGTGGCCGTGTTCAACAACATGTTCTCGATCACGAGTGAGGTGCCCCGCCGACTCATGGTGACGCTCGTCGTCGAGTTCATCGTCCTGGTGAACGTCACGAGGGGACTGCGCGAGGTCGGTGCGATCCAGCTCGAGCTCATGCGGTCGTACGCGGCGAGCGAGGTCGCGATCACTCGGAAGGTCCGGGTTCCGAACGCGGTGCCCTACCTGTTCACCGCGCTCAAGATCGCCGCACCGGCGGCCGTGATCACGGCGTTCGTCTCGGAGTATTTCGGTGGATCGCAGAACGGTCTGGGGAGCCGCATCGTGAGCAACATCGCGATCTCGAAGAACGCCGCAGCGTGGGCATACGTGCTCGGCGCCTGCTTGGTCGGCCTGGCGTTCTACCTGGTCTCGGTCGCGCTCGAGCGCGTCGCCACGCCGGGCGGGGTCGGCAGGAACGACCGCGATGGGGCATGATGCCCCATCTCGCGTTGGGAGTGGTACGGGGCTGCGGCCTCGGGGGAAAGGGGATCGCGCATGAGAGGGAAGCACTTCAGGATCGTCGGCGCCGGCGTGCTGACGCTCGCGCTGCTCGCGGCGTCGTGCGGTGAGGACGGCGGTGGCGGAGGCGGTGGCGGAGGCGGCGGCGGGGACTGCGAGACGACGGATCAGGTCAGCCTGCAGCTCCAGTGGTTCATCCAGGCTCAGTTCGCGGGGTATTTCGCCGCGCAGGACCAGGGCTTCTACGCCGACCAGTGCCTGGACGTCACGATCGTCGAGGGCGGCGTGGACATCGTGCCGCAGCAGCAGCTCGCCGACGGCGCCGTGGACTTCGCGCTCGCGTGGGTCCCCAAGGCGCTGGCCAGCCGTGAGGCGGGCGCGAACATCGTCAACATCTCGCAGGTGTTCCAGCGCTCGGGAACGCTGCAGGTCTCGTTCGTCGACGCGGGGATCACCGCTCCGGCCGACTTCGCGGGCAAGACGGTCGGCAACTGGGGCTTCGGCAACGAGTACGAGATCTTCGCCGCGCT
>JBBDWS010000051.1:1172-5632 GCA_040902755.1 Actinomycetota bacterium | reverse complement strand
CCCGGCGACGTGCTCAAGCACCGCGGCGGCAAGACCTCGGAGGTGCTGAACACCGACGCCGAGGGCCGGCTCGTGCTCGCGGACTCGCTCGCGTACCTGGCCGAGAAGAAGCCGCGGGCGATCATCGACACGGCCACGCTCACCGGCGCGTGCATGGTCGCGCTCGGCGAGGAGGTCTGGGGTGCGATGGGCAACGACCGCCAGCTCATCCGCGACGTCCTCGCCGCCGGCGACGCCGTAGGTGAGCCCGGATGGGAGCTTCCGATGTACGAGCCGTACCGCAAGCTGATCGACTCGGACGTCGCGGACATCAAGAACATCGGCAAGCGCTACGGCGGCGCGATCACGGCCGCGATGTTCCTGCGCGAGTTCGTCGGCGACATCCCGTGGGTCCACCTCGACATCGCCGGGCCCGCATTCGCCGAGCGGACGGGCGACTACTGGCCGAGGGGCGCCACGGGTGTGCCCGTTCGCACGCTCGTCCGCTACGTCCTCAACGAGGCGGGCTCGCGCCGGAAGTGACCGGCGAGGTCCCTCACGGCTTGACGCCGGTGACGAAGACCACCTCGCGGAAGTCGTTCACCGGATCGGCGAAGCGCTCGGCGAACACCTTCCTCGCGCGCTCGTGGAACGATCCGAACGCGGCGGGACCGAGCATCGAGCGGACGAACCGGCCGGTCGCCCATGTACCGAGCCCCTCGACGTACTCGTCCAGGCCGTAGCGGTAGCGGTACCGCCGCACCTCGGTCCTGACGGTGCGCAGGCCCGCGTCCATCAGCGCCTCCTGGATGGCCTCGCGGTTGCGGAACCGTTCCCTCCACGGCAACGCCTCCGCCATCGCGGAACTCAGGACCTCCCGCGGGACGACCCCCTCGACGAGCTCGAGCCACGTGCGGGTGAGATCGTCGTCGATGTCGGCCCACGCCGTGAGCGACATCCGCCCCCCGGAGCGCAGCACGCGGACCATGTCGAACAGGGCTGTCTGGTACTTCGTGAAGTGCGCGATCACGAAGTTCGCGATGATCGCGTCGAACGAGGCGTCGCGGAAGGGAAGGTCGAGCGCTGTGGCTGCGACGATCCGCACGGCCGGCCGCGCGGACCGGCCGACGCGGAGCATGCCGAGGGACCCGTCGATGCCGATGACATCCGCTCCCGCCGCCGCGGCGATCTCGGCGGCGACGCCGGTGCCGGTGCCGACGTCGAGGACCCGCGCTCCGTCGGCGATCTGGGCGATCTCGACGAGGTCGCGCGCCGGCTCGGCGAGCCGGGGCGCGTGGATCCGCTCGTACGTCTCGGCGACGTCGTCGTAGGAGCGCCATCCGTTCATATCGGCAGCCTACCGGCAGGCAGCGGATACGGCGGACGGGCCGCGGTGCGAGGGTAGGCTCTCGCGCATGGGTGAGGTCGCGTGACCGGTCCGGCAGGGGTGTCGGCGCTAGTGCTCGCCGAGACGGTCGCCGGCGGGCTGGCGTTGCTCTTCCTCAGCCCGCTGTGGCAGGAGGTCAAGCGCGGGTTCTTCACGCTGACGGGCTCGGTGTTGCTCGTCCTGTCGGGCGCGACGTGGGCGTCGGTCGCCGCCGGGCGCGTGGAGGGGAACGAGTCAGGCCTGTGGTCCCTCCGGCTCTCGATGGGTCTGACGATCCTGCTCTTCGCGTGCGTCGCGTTGCTCTTGGCTCGGCGCCAGATGGCCGCCCGGCTGCTCGGGCTCGCCGCGACGCTGCTCTCGGTCGCGCTCCTGGTTGCGATGGCGGGGACGGCGGAAGGTTCCTGGGTCGTGGCGCTCCTTCAGTTGCTGGCCGGCGCATCGTTCCTCGGCGCGGTGATCGACGGGCTGCTGCTCGGGCACTGGTACCTGACCGACCGCGGTCTCTCGCGCAAGCCGATCGACCGGACGACCAACCTGTTGCTCGTCGGCGTCGTGTTCGAGGCTGCGGCGCTGATCCTCGGCGGGTTCGGTCCTGGCGGGGTGAGCTCGGACTTCAACCCGCTCCTCACGTCGGCCGGCCTCGCGTCGTGGATCGCGCTCGGCATGGTGGGAGCGACCGCGCTGATCGCGGTGATGATCCGGCTGACGCTGCGCGGAGCCCGTTCCTCGGCGGTGCAGGCCGCGACCGGGTTCTTCTATCTCGGGGTGATCACCGCGATGACGGCGGAGTTCGCGGCGAAGGTCCGGTTCCTGCCCTGAGCCGATGCCCGAGCCGATGAGGGTCGCGGTGATGGTGGCCGGGTTCGCCGCGCAGGCCGCGGCGTGGTGGTTCGTCGCGTCCCGCCGGGGCGACGTGTGGCGCGTGATGACGCCGGTCCTTGCGGTGATGGGCCTCGCGGCGCTCCTGGTCCATCGCCCCGCGTGGGCGCCGCGGGTCGATGCCGTGGCCGCGGCGAGCGTGGGGATCGCAACCGGGCTCGCGCTCTATGCGGGAACGCGGGTCTTCGTCGCGATGGTCCGGTCGTTGGAGACGTTCCGCAGGCACTCCGGGGCGATGTACGCGCAACAGGAGGGCGTTCCTTTGGCCGCGGCGCTCACCCTCTCGCTCGTGCTGAGCGTTCCGGGGGAGGAGCTCTTCTGGCGTGGGCTGGTCCAGCCCGAGTTCGCCGACGCGCTCGACGCCTCGGCGCTCGCCGCGTTGTTGGCGTGGGCTGTCTACGTGGCCGCGAACCTGCCGAGCCGCAATCTCGCCATCGTTGCCGGCGCGGTCGTCGGCGGCGCCGTATGGAGCGGGCTCGGGTGGTGGAGCGGCGGACCGCTCGCGCCGCTCGTCTCCCATGTCGCATGGACGGCGCTGATGATCACGTTCCCCGTGGTCCGGCCCAGCGAGGTCCGCGCGTGACCGAGCTGCCGATGCCGGTCCGGGGTCTGCTCGACCGCGGGGCGTTCTGCCACGTGGCGGCCATGACGCCGGCCGGTCCGCACGTGACGCCGATGGTGTTCGCTGTGGCCGGGGGACGGGTGTGGGTGACCACCTCGCGCGGGTCCGTGAAGGCGCGCGCGTGGCGCTCCGATCCCCGGGTCGCCGGCATGGTTCGCGCCGGCCGCGAAGCCGTGATGTTCACGGGAACCGCGATGATGCACGACGCCCTCGATCCGGACTCGTGGGGGCGGTCCCTGCGGAACGGCCCGCTGCTCGCGCTCGCAGCCGTGAAGTTCACGCGTAAGAACACGAGGTTCTTCGCCGGGTATGCGGTCGACGCGTCCCGGGTTCCGTTGGCGTGGACACCTCCCGGGCGCGTCTTCGTCGAGCTGACGATCGACCGAACGGTGCTCCTCGACGACGCTTCGCGTCAACGGACGTGGGGCGATTGGCCCGCCGGGGCCGCGAGCCTCGAACGGTTCCGAGCACTCCGCTCCGGGTCCGCCCCCCTGGCCCCACTGCCCTCCGATATCCGCGCGGCACTGGGCGACGGAGGCGTTGGCGTGCTCGCCGTCGAGGGGAGCGACGGCCCCGTGGCGCTCCCCGTGTCGTGGGTCGTGGACGGCGCCGGGCTGTACGCCGCCCTTTCCGCCGAGACGTTCGCGCTCGCGGGCGTGACGAGCCCAAAGCCACCCGCCGCCCTCGGTGTCGACCACCCCTCGTCCTGGCGCGCCAGGAACATGATCGGAGCGATGGCCCGCGGGAACGCCGAGGTCTACGAGATCGGCACCGTGACCTCGGGGGAGCGCTCCGCGAGGGAGATCGCGCGGAAGACCGGGCTCGACGATCCCGGTGCCGTGCTCGTTCGCCTGCGACCTCGCCGGTTCGTGTGGTGGCGGGGTTGGACGAGTGGCACCGTGGAGGCCGGATGAGCGTGGTCACGATCTCGGTGGAGGTCGACGCGCCAGCAGAACGGGTGTGGGAGGCGACCTCGGATCCCAGGAACCTCCCGCAGTGGGACCGCCACATCGTCCGCGTGGAGGGCGTGCCGGCGACCGGGCTGCGCGAGGGGACGCGATACGTCACCGAGATGCGGTTCATGGGCGTTCGGGCCAAGATCCGGGTGCAGGTGCTCGAGTGGGATCCGCCGCGCCGGGCGAAGTTCCAACTCCGCGGTGTGCTCGAGGGGACGGTGACGTCGACGGTGGAGCCGCTCGGGCCCGACCGGAGCCGGCTCGAGCACATCGTCGACTACCGCTTCAAGGGCGGGCCGATCGGCGCGCTCGCCGCGCGCAGCCTTCGGATGGTCGGTGGTGCGAGGTATGCGCTTCGGCACGGGACGCTCGCGCAGAAGCGCGAGATCGAGCGGCGTTCGCGAGGCTAGTCCCGGTCCCGATCCCGGTCTCGGTCCCGGTCGTCGTCCCGCCGCCTGCGGAGCCACTTGCGCTGGTCTCGGGTGGGGCGCCCGACGAAGTAGCCGATCACGAAGCCCAGCGCCGCCGCCACGACGATGACCGTCACCAAGCGCGCCCGCGTATCGAACAGCAAGAAGTTCACTCTGACTGGCTCGAAGTTCGCGATCGCGAAGGCGATCAGGACGATCGCGAACAG
>JBBDWS010000051.1:0-1072 GCA_040902755.1 Actinomycetota bacterium | reverse complement strand
CTGGGAGCCGGCCCGCTCGCGCGAGGTGCGCTGGACGGGCTCGGCGTGCTCGTCGGCGCGTCGCGCGTCTATGTGGGTGTGCACTATCCGGCCGACGTCGTGGGTGGCCTCTTGCTCGGACGCGCCGTCGCCACCGCCATCTCCGACGAAGCGCGCTGAGCCGCGGTCGTCGTGGTTCCGAACCCCGCCGCTAGACTCGCCGCGTGAGCTCGCTCGTCGCCTCGATCGGCTGGCCCGTGATCGACCGGTTCCACCTGCTCGGCGACCTCGCGATCAGCCCCCACGGGATCGGGATCGCGGTGGGGTACCTGTTCGGCGCGTGGATCCTGTCGCGCGAGGGACCCAAGCGCGGCGTCTCGGTCGAGCACATCAACTCGATGGTGTTCTGGTCGCTGATCGGAACCATCGTCGGCGCGCGCCTGTTCTACGTGATCGGGCACTTCTCCGAGTTCGACTCGATCGGGGAGATGCTCGCCCTGTGGAACGGCGGGCTGACGCTGCTCGGCGGCATCGCGGGAGGGGTGCTCGTCAACATCCCGCTGTTCCGCAAGTACGGGTACTCCTTCTTCCAGGTGATGGACGGGGCCGTCATCGGCCTCGCGTTCGGCATCGCGTTCGGCCGCATCGGCGACCTGATCATCGGCGACCACCTCGGTAAGCCGACGAGCTGGCTCCTCGCGTGGCAGTACCAAGGTGGCGACCTGGCGGGGTTCGGATGTGTCGCCGAGACGTGCCGCGCGACGCTGGAGGGCGGTCAGGTCCTCGAGATCACCCGGCGGGGAGCGACGCTCACGTCGGCGACCGGGGAGCTGCTCGGCTCGGGCGTCGGCGTCCACCAGACGGCCCTGTACGACATGGTCAGCGCCACGCTGCTGTTCCTTCTCCTGTACGTTTTGTCGCGGCAGCCGCGGCGTCTCGGCGTCCTCACGCTCACGCTCGGCGCGTGGTACGGGACGAGCCGGGTGATCGAGGATTTCCTGCGCGTCGACAAGCTGTGGTTCGGCATGACGGGGAGTCAGTGGACGGGTCTCACCGTCGCGGTGATCTCGGCCGTGACCCTGATCGTCTGGGC
>JBBDWS010000050.1:0-5662 GCA_040902755.1 Actinomycetota bacterium | reverse complement strand
TCGCGATCCAGATCGACTCGGCCAGGGCGACGATCCTCCAGGCGGCGGAGAACCCCGACGAGCCGGTCGCCTACATGGGGATCCTCAACCCGCTGCCGGTGTCCGACCCGCAGGTCCAGTTCCAGTTAGATCCGCCGGTCGACCAGGGCGTGCTCATCCAGGACGTCGTCCCCGACGGGCCGGCCGAGCGCGCCGGGATCCAGCCGGGCGACGTGGTGATCGTCTTCGACGGCGAGCCGATCGAGTCCAACGACGACCTCCTGACCGCGATCCGTTCGCACCAGCCGGGTGACCAGGTCGAGGTCGTGGTGGTGCGTGCCGATGGCGAGCGGGACGTCGTCACCGTCGAGCTGGGCGTCAACCCGGTCCCGAACGGCTGACCGCTGCGCTAGCCTTGACCTCGTGAAGGTCAAGCTCCGGAACCCCGACCGGGAGGTCGAGGTCGCGGGGGAGCGGAAGGTCCACGATCTCCTCGGCGAGCTCGGCATCAACCCGGACACGGTGCTCGTGATCCGCGAGCGCGAGCTCCTCACGCGCGAGGATCGCGTGCGCGAGCAGGACGAGATCGAGGTCCGGCCCGTGATCAGCGGGGGAGGCGGACGGTGAACCGGATGAAGTGCCGCCGCTGCAAGGCGCCGGCCGTCGTCGAGGTGCGCCGGCACAACGCCGCGTTCTGCCGCGACTGCTTCGAGCGCCACGTGCGGGCTCAGGTCGTGCGCGCGATCGAGCACTACGACATGGTCGGGTCCGACGACCGGATCCTCGTGGCCGTGTCCGGCGGCAAGGACTCGCTCGCCCTCTGGGATCTGCTGCTGGACCTGGGATACCGCGCCGACGGCCTGTACCTCGGACTCGGGATCGGCGAGTACTCGTCGCGCTCGGGCGACGTCGTGCGTGCGTTCGCGAGCGAGCGCGACACCCGCCTGATCGAGGTCGACCTGGCGGGTGAGTACGGGTTCGACGTGCCGACCGCCGGCAGGAAGGGCTCCCGCTCAACCTGCGCGGTGTGCGGACTCGCGAAGCGTTACGTGTTCAACAAGGCGGCGCGGGACCACGGGTACGACGTCATCGCCACCGGCCACAACCTCGACGACGAGGCAGCGACCTTGCTGGGCAACACGCTTCGCTGGCAGACCGAGTACATCGCGCGCCAGTTCCCCGTCCTTCCCGCAGAGGAGGGCTTCGTCCGCAAGGTGAAGCCGCTGTACCGGCTGTCCGAGCTCGAGACGGCGGCCTACGCGTTCCTGCGCGGGATCGACTACGTCGTCGAGGAGTGCCCGCTCGTCGCAGGGAATACCCAGCTCCGTTACAAGGACGCGATGAACCAACTGGAATCGACCTCGCCGGGCACGAAGGCGCAGTTCTTCCTGAGCTACCTCGATCGCGCCGCGCCGTTGTTCGCGACACAGGACGACGCCCACCTGACCGCCTGCGAGCGCTGCGGGCAGCCGACGACGGCGCGGTTCTGTGCGTTCTGCCGAGCCCGGGCGCAGATCCTGGGCGAGCGGCTGGCAGAGCCGGGCGTTGTCGGTCGCCCGGACGAGCGCGAGGTCGCCGACCTGTCCGAAGAGGTCATGCCGGTGGAGCTCTACGGGGTGAACCCGTGAGTGGACCCCTCGAGCCGGGAGAGCGCGTCCTGCTCCTTGACCAGCGTGGCCGGCGGTACCTGGTTCGACTGCGAGCCGGCGAGACCTGGCACTCGCACGGCGGCGGCGTGCCGCACGACCTGCTCATCGGATCGGAGGAGGGACTCGTCGTGCGGTCGGCCACGGGCATGGAGTTCCGCGTGTTCCGGCCCCGGATGACCGACTTCGTCCTGAAGATGCCTCGAGGCGCGCAGGTCGTGTACCCGAAGGACGTCGGCGCGATCCTGGTGGAGGCCGACATCTTCCCGGGGGCGCGGGTGCTCGAAGCCGGCACGGGCTCCGGGGCGCTCACCATGGCGCTGTGCCGGGCCACCGGACCCGAAGGTCGCGTGATCTCCTACGAGCTCCGCCCCGAGTTCCAAGCGAAGGCGGCGCAGAACATCGAGACCTATCTCGGCAAGCTGCCGCCTTGGCTCGCGCTCCGCGACGGCGACGTACGAGAGGTGGCCTCGACGGGTGAGACCTTCGACCGCGTCGTGCTGGACCTCCCCGAGCCCTGGGATATCCTGGAGCCGCTTTCGAGCGTCCTTCCCCCGGGTGGGATCGTGTGCGGCTACCTGCCGACCACCGTCCAGATCCAGCAACTCGTCCTCGCGCTCGAGCAGCAGGGGTACGAGCACCTCGAGACCTTCGAGATCCTGCACCGCTCCTGGCACGTGACCGCGCGCAGTGTCCGTCCGGACCACCGCATGGTCGGGCACACCGGATTCATCACCATCGGGCGCCGGACCTCTGGACCCCTCACCGGCGGGTAGACGAACCGCCCGTTCTGGCGCTCAGGTCGGCCGGCGGACCTGCCGACACCGTATCCATTGGTCGAAGGACCTCCGTCGGCTTCTCGGTCGTTCGGGGGACGGGATGTATGCTCGGCCACGCGGGAGGTGACGGAGATGCCCGAGCCGGATCCACGCGAACTGCAGGAGCTTGCGGAGAAACAGATCCACGAGCTCCAAACGCAGGTCCGCTTCCTCGAGGACGAGATCGCGCTGCTCCGTCGCCGCGTCACGAATGCGCCCCGCCAGGTCAAGATCCTCGAGGACAAGATCGTCGAGGCGAGATCCGACCTCACCCGCGCCCTCTCGCAGAACGAACGGCTGGCATCGACGCTGCAGGCGGAGAAGGAACGCATCGAAGGGCTTCGCGAGGAGGTCGAGAAGCTCAGCCAGCCGCCGGCGTCCTTCGGCGTCTACCTGGCGGAGAACGAGGACGGCTCGGTCGACGTCTTCACCGCCGGCCGGAAGATGCGCGTGAACGTCTCTCCCGACGTCGAGCGCACCGGCCTGCATCGAGGCGTCGAGGTCATCCTGAACGAAGCCCTGAACGTCGTCGAGGTGCTGGCGCCGGACCGCGCCGGTGAGGTCGTGAAGGTGAAGGACCGGCTCGGGGACGATCGGGTGATCGTGTTCGGCCGTGGCGACGAGGAGCTCGTCGCCACGTTGTCGGCCGGCCTCCGGGGAGAGCAGATCCGGGCGGGAGATCCGCTCCTGATCGATCCCCGCTCCAACGTCGCGCTCGAGAAGCTGCCGAAGGAGGAGGTCGAGGAGCTCGTCCTCGAGGAGATCCCCGACGTCACCTACGAGGACATCGGCGGGCTCGAGGGGCAGATCGAGGCCATCCGCGACGCCGTCGAGCTGCCGTTCCTGTACGCGGAGCTGTTCGCCGAGCACCAGCTCGAGCCGCCCAAGGGCGTGCTGCTCTACGGCCCGCCGGGGTGCGGCAAGACGCTCATCGCGAAGGCGGTCGCCAAGTCGCTCGCCGACAAGGTCCGCGAGCGCACGGGCCGGGAGGACGCGCACTCGTACTTCTTGAACATCAAGGGTCCCGAGCTGCTGAACAAGTACGTCGGCGAGACCGAGCGGCAGATCCGCCAGATCTTCCAGCGCGCGAAAGAGCGCAGCGAGGAGGGCCTTCCGGTCATCGTCTTCTTCGACGAGATGGATTCGATCTTCCGGACGCGCGGATCGGGCATCTCGAGCGACGTCGAGTCCACGATCGTCCCGCAGCTGCTCTCCGAGCTCGACGGCGTCGAGACGCTGAAGAACGTGATCGTGATCGGCGCCTCGAATCGGGAGGACCTCATCGACCCGGCGGTCCTTCGCCCGGGCCGCCTGGACGTGAAGATCAAGATCGAGCGCCCGGACGCGGAACAGGCCGCCGACATCATGGTCAAGTACCTGAACCCCGAGGTCCCTATCCACCCGGACGAGATCGACAAGGCCGGCGAGGTCAAGGCCGCGACGAGCCGGATGATCCAGCAGACCATTGACAGGATGTACGCCTCCAGCGAAGACAACCGCTTCCTCGAGGTGACCTACGCGAGCGGAGACAAGGAGATCCTGTACTTCAAGGACTTCAACTCCGGCGCCATGATCGAGAACATCGTCCGGCGCGCGAAGAAGGAGGCGATCAAGCGCTTCCTGTCCACCGGCGAGAAGGGGATCAAGTCGGAGGACCTGCAGAAGGCGATCCGGGACGAGTTCAAGGAGAACGAGGACCTGCCGAACACGACGAACCCCGACGACTGGGCGCGGATCTCCGGCAAGAAGGGTGAGCGGATCGTGTACGTCCGCACGCTCCTCGGCGACGGGATCGGCGGCGAGGGACGGCAGGTCGAACGCGTCAGCGCCGGTCAGTACCTGTAGGCTTCCGCGATGGCCATCCCCAAGGTCGTCGGTACGGAGACCGAGTACGGGATCTCGGCCATCGGATCGCCGGAGTTCAACCCCGTTATCTCGAGCTCGCTCCTCATCAGCACGTTCGCGGGAGCGCTGCGACGGATCCGCTGGGACTACGAGCAGGAGTCGCCGATGCGCGACGCGCGCGGCTTCGAGCCCGTTCAGGTCCGGGAGGTCTCGGAGGAAGATCTCGGCCTGGCGAACGTCATCCTTCCGAACGGCGCCCGGTACTACGTGGACCACGCGCACCCCGAGTACTCGACGCCGGAGTGCGCGACGGCGCGCGACCTGGTCATCCACGACAAGGCGGGGGAGCGGATCCTCGAGCGCTCGCTGGACGAGCTCGAGCGCGCGATGCCCGGTGGACAGCGGCTCGCGATCTACAAGAACAACAGCGACGGCAAGGGGAACTCGTACGGCACACACGAGAACTACCTGGTCGACCGCGCCCTGCCGTTCGCCAACATCGTGCGGGACCTCACGCCGTTCTTCGTCTCACGCCAGATCTTCTGCGGGGCCGGGAAGCTCGGCGCCGAGGCGCCGTGGGACGAGAAGGACCGCCACCGGTACCAGCTCACGCAGCGAGCGGACTTCTTCGAGGCAGAGGTGGGCCTCGAGACGACGCTGAAGCGCCCGATCATCAACACGCGGGACGAGCCCCACGCCGACCCCGACAAGTACCGGCGACTGCACGTGATCGTCGGTGACGCCAACCTGTGCGAGGTCGCCACGCTGCTGAAGCTCGGAACGACCTCGATCGTGCTGAAGATGATCGAGGACGAGTACCTGCCCGACCTCACGCTGGCGAACGCGGTCGCCTCGCTGCACGAGGTCTCTCGCGACCTGACGTGCCGCGCGGAGCTGCGCCTGGCCGACGGGCGGCGGATGACGCCGATCCAGCTCCAGTGGGAGTACCTGGAACGGGCGAAGAAGTACGTGGAGCAGGAGGACACCACGGTTGACAACCAGGACGTCGTCGAGCGGTGGGAAGGGGTCCTGTCCGCCCTCGAGGACGATCCGATGCAGCTGCACCGCGAGCTCGACTGGGTCGCGAAGTACCGGCTCCTGCAGGGCTACCGCGAGCGCGACCGGCTGGACTGGGGCAACCCGAAGCTGCGGCTGATCGACCTCCAGTACCACGACGTTCGCCGCGACCGTGGCCTGTACCACCGGCTCGCGGCGACCGGGAAGGTCGAGCGCATCGTCTCCGACGAGGAGATCGATCGCGCGGTGCTGGAGCCGCCCGAGGACACGCGCGCGTACTTCCGCGGGCGTTGCATCTCGAAGTTCCCCGACGCCATCGCGGCCGCCAGCTGGGACTCGATGATCTTCGACGCGGGC
>JBBDWS010000049.1:0-5833 GCA_040902755.1 Actinomycetota bacterium | reverse complement strand
CGGGCACCGGATCCTAAGTCCGGCGCGTCTGCCAGGTTCCGCCACTCTCGCCGAGTGATGCTCTAAGCAGGGTAAACGGTGGGGGGAGGGGCTGGAAGCGGGTGACGCACCGGACCTGCGTGAGGCGCACCGGACCAACGAGGAGGTGGTAAGGGTGCTCTCTCCATCGTGGCGAGAACTGGCGCACCTGCTTTCCACTTACAGCCACGAGCACAACCACGCCGAAGTCGGGCACGTGCACATGCCTCACCGGCACATCGAGAAAGAGCATCGGAGAGAGGCGCACATCCATGACCACGCCCGCCCTGCGGAATCACCCTGATAGGTCGGCCAGACGCGGCAGCCCGACGACTTCGAAGTTGAACGGCGCCCTTACGCTCGAACGATGCGGGCAGTTCCAGCGACGGGTGTGATGAACGTCTCATGTCCGTCACCCCATCTGACTTGGTAGCTGACGCTCAAGTCCCTCACGACGATCCTCAGGATCTCGCCTTCCCGGGCCGGGGAGCCAACGTGGACGGAGTCGATGACGATCCGGTCACCACGTCGAGCTCGTGTCGCGGATGAACGCGACGCCGGCGTGGCGGAACGGCCGGATGCCGTCGGCGTCGCCTTGCTCGCGGTCTTTCCGGTGGTGTTCTTCTTGGGCGCGGCCTTCTTCGTGGGCGTCCTCTTGGGCCTGGCCGTTGACTTCTTCTTCGATGGCATGACTCCCCCCCGAACCAGACGGCTCCGCTCAGAGTACGCCCCTCACCCGCCGGACGGCGAGATCAAGAACCACTTCGAAGTGAGGGGTGCTCCCGAGTCGGACGCGGCTGCTGCGTTCCGGTCACGCTCGCGGTCCAACGGCGACCTGCGGGCAGCCTCCGGATGGAGTCAGGTCCCGGCGGAGCGAGTGTCGTCGAGGCCGGCCCGGGGGATTTTCTGTTCGTGCCCCGAGGATCGATCCGCGAGGGAAATCCGAGCCAGGTCAAGGGAACGGCCGTCGTCGTGCGGTCGGGACGAGGCGAGGCCGTCGTGAACGTGGAGGGTCCCGCCTAGGACCGGTTCGATTGAACTGCGGGAAACCCGATGGTCTGCGCGGGTTTTTCCCGCGACCGGACTCGTAGACCTGAAGTAGCGAGTTCGCCCGACCGACACTTAAGACAACACCAAGGAGACCCGATGCTTCGCAGGCGACGCCGCACGACCTCCCGTCTCGCATCTCGCCTCGACGACAGCCACCTGGGCTACACGATGATCACCGCGCTCGAGCGGTTCCTGGCGACGTTCACCGCGCCATTCGTCGTGATCATCGGGCTGCTGCTCCTGGCCCTGATCGGGCTGGTCGATGCGGTGACCGGAACATTCGCGGTGGCCGTCTTCTACCTGGTCCCGATCGGGCTCGTGACCTACTCGCGTGGGCGATGGGTCGGAACGCTGATGGCCGCAACCGCGGCGTTCGCGTGGACGGGCGTCGAGCTCGCTCAGCACCTGACGGCTCTCGACAGCAGCGTCACCTATCTGAATTGGTTGACCCGCTTCTACGTGTACGAGGCGATCGTCCTGCTGGTCGCCCCGTTGCGCGACGTCGTGAGCTGGGAGCGCGAGGTCGCGGCTCGCGAAGTCGAAGCGGCGGATAAGCTCCGAGCCCTGAACGAGCTGCGCGCCGCCATCGAGGCCGCTGACGGCGGCCAGCTGGCTCGCCTCGAGGCGATGGTGGAGTTCCAGCACGCCATGACTCGCGCCGAGATCGCTCACAGTACCGTGTGAAATGATCGCTCCGGAGGTCGGAGTGGGATGATGGGCGTCGTGCCTCGCCCCCCGCTCGCGCTCGCCGTAGCCCTTGCATTCGCGCTCGTCGCGTGCTCGCCGTCGGGTGGCGGCACCGACACATTCCCGAGCCCCCAGCCAAGCAACATCATCGAGGAGCCGACCGGCCCGACCGGCGTCGAAGGTACCGAGAGTCCCCGCCCCGAGCCCGAGCCGCTCCTGCCCGGCGAAGGCTTCTTCATCGCCCTGCCGGACAAGCGGTACACGCCGATGTGGAACAAGCCGGGCAGCAGCGACCAGCCCGACTTCACGCTCGACACACACAATCCGTTCCAGCAGGTAGCGCCGCTGCTCATCGAAGATGCCGCCCGGCGTGACGGCGACGCGTGGTACGAGCTGTTGCTTCCGCTCCGGCCGAACGGAACGACCGCGTGGGTCCGGGAGGACGACATCAGGATCCAGCGGCGCCAAGACCGGATCGAGGTCGACCTGTCGGAGCGGATGCTCTGGCACTTCAACGGAGACGAGCTCGTCGACCGATTCAAGGTCGGCGTCGGCACGGACCAGTATCCGACCGGCGTCGGCCAGTTCTACGTGTGGGTGAAGGTCCCCTACGAGAACCCCAACAACCCCTACGGGATCATGGCGCTCGGCCTATCCGGATTCTCGCCCGTCCTGTCGGACTGGCCGGGTCAGGGGCGCATGGCGGTCCACGGCACGCCCTACTCGAGCGATCGCGGGCAGAAGGTGTCGCACGGGTGCGTTCGCGTCTTCAACGACGACATGAGCGCGCTCGTCGACCTCCCGCTCGGAACCCCGGTCGAGATCCGCAGGTAGCAGCCGCGAGTCGCGGTGAAGGACGCTGCTGGCGCGCGCCAGGACCTTGTCGATCAGGCAAGGCCGTCGACGAAGCCCTCGAGGTTGCGCCTGGTCTCGGGGACCGAGTC
Source organism: Actinomycetota bacterium (assembly GCA_040902755.1). Lineage (GTDB taxonomy): Bacteria > Actinomycetota > UBA4738 > UBA4738 > HRBIN12 > CALGFI01. The sequence goes on along the minus strand of JBBDWS010000049.1, from coordinate 3,134 downwards.
TCCGCCGAACTTCTCGAGGACGGCGTCGGCCAGGACTTGCGCGACGACGGCCTCGCCGACCACTGCCCCGGCCGGGACCGCGCAGGTGTCGGTCCGCTGCGTGATGGCGACGGCCGGCTCGCCGGTGGCGAGGTCCACGGTCGCCAGTGGCTTGGGCACGGTCGAGAACGGTTTCATCGCGGCTCGGATGCGGATCGTCTGCCCCGTGCTGATCCCACCCTCGGTACCGCCCGCCCGGTCGGTCTTGCGCCGGAGCCCCGGCAGGATCTCGTCGTGGGCCTTCGAGCCGGGCCGCGCGGCCGAGGCGAACCCGTCGCCGACCTCGACCCCTTTCACGGACTGGATGCTCATCAGCGCGAGCGCGAGCCGCGCGTCGAGCTTGCGGTCGTAGTGCACGTGGGAGCCGAGCCCGGGCGGGCACCCGTACGCGAGGACCTCGAACACGCCGCCGACGGTGTCGCGATCCTTCCGGATCCAGTCGATCTCCGCGACCATCCGCGCGCTCGCGTCCTCGTCGAAGCAGCGAACCGGCGAGGCGTCCACGGACTCGACGTCCTCGGGCCGCGGGATCCGCTTCGAGCGTGACGCCACGCTGCCGATCCGCACGACGTGCGAGATGACGTGGATGCCGAGCTCGGCCAGGAGAGCCTTGCAGAGGGCGCCGAGCGCAACGCGCGTCGCCGTCTCGCGCGCGCTCGCCCGCTCGAGCACGTTGCGGACGTCGTCGAACCCGTACTTCATCGAGCCCGCGAGGTCGGCGTGGCCGGGGCGTGGTCTCGTGAGCTTGTCGGCAGGGTCGATCTCGCCCTCGACGCCCATGAGGTCCTGGTACTTGTGCTCCCACTCGGCGTTGTCGATCGTGAGTGCGATGGGGGTGCCGAGGGTCCGGCCGTGCCGCACGCCGGAGACGATGGTGAGGGTGTCGGCCTCGAGCTTCTGGCGGCCACTCCTGCCGTGGCCGAGCCGCCGACGGGCGAGCTCGTCGGCCACCGCCTTGTGCGAGATCGGGACGCCCGCCGGAAGCCCCTCGAGGATCCCCACCAGGCCCCGGCCGTGCGATTCACCGGCGGTCAAGAGTCGCAGCATCGTGCCCGCATCATAGGAGAGGGTTCGCCCGAGACCGCGCGGGGTCGTGTGCCGATAGGGTGGGAAGGTTCGACCGGGAGGGGTCACCGCATCGATGGAGCAACGCAGGCTTGGGCGCCTCGGCCACATGAGCAGTGTGCTGATCTACGGCGGAGCCGCGCTCTCCGAGATCACCCAGGACGTCGCGGATCGATCGATCGAGCTCGCGCTGGGATCGGGGATCAACCACTTCGACACCGCGGCGGACTACGGCGACTCGGAGCTGAGGCTCGGACCGTGGATGCCGAGGATCCGCGACCGCATCTTCCTCGCGACGAAGTCGGGAGACCCGACGGCGACCGCGGCGTACGACAGCATCCGCCGCTCGCTCGAACGGTTGCAGGTCGCGCGCGTCGACCTGATCCAGCTCCACTCGGTCGGGGCCTTCGACGATCTCGACCGGCGCACGGCGTCCGGCGGTGCGCTGGAGGGGGCGATCCGCGCTCGCGAGGAAGGGCTCGCCGGCGCGATCGGCATCACCGGGCACGGGATGAAGGCGCCGGCGGTGCATCTCGAGGCGCTGCGCCGGTTCCCGTTCGACACGGTCCTCACGCCGTACAACTACCGCCTCACTCGCTATCCCGAGTACCTGCGCGACTTCGAGGCGCTCGTCGAGGAGGTCCGTGTGCAGGATGCCGGGCTGATGTTGATCAAGGCTGTCGCTCGTAACCTGTGGCGAGCCGGCGAGGAACATCGATTCGCGACGTGGTACGAGCCGCTCGAGGAGCAAGGGGCGATCGACGCGGCGATGGCCTTCGCCCTCGCCCGCCGAGAAGCGACGGGCATCTGCACCGCCAGCGACGTACGCCTCGTCCCGATGCAGATCGAGGCCGAGGGTCGCGCGGCCTCCATCCCGCTCGACGAGGCCGCGGAGGTCCTCGAACGGATTCCCGACCTGGAACCCCCGTTCCTGCGCCTCGAGGGTCGGGTCGCGCCCGAGTGGCTCGAACCCCTGCTCGAGCGCTGACCTAGTGAGGCTCCTGCGGAGAACGCGATGAAGGCGATCGTCCAGGATCGGTACGGATCGCCCGATGTCCTCGAGCTCCGGGAGATCGACCGGCCGACCGTCAAGGATGACGAGGTGCTCGTCCGCGTCCGCGCGGCTTCCCTCCATCCAGACGTGTGGCACGCCTTGAGGGGCGTGCCGTACGTCCTTCGCATCATGGGATCGGGACTGCGCAGACCGAAGAACCCGGTCCCCGGCACCGACCTGGCGGGGATCGTCGAGTCGGTGGGCAGGAACGGGACGCGGTTCCATCCAGGCGATGAGGTCTTCGGTCAGAGCGTGGGTGCCAACCTCTGGGGCAACGGCGGCACCTATGCCGAGTATGCGGCCGTTCTCGAGGCCAGGCTTCAACGGAAGCCTGCCGACCTCACGTTCGAACGGGCCGCGGCGGTGCTCACCTCCGGACCGATCGCGGTCCAGGGGATCCGCGATGAGGGACGGGTCGAGCCGGGACAGAAGGTCTTGATCAACGGCGCGGGTGGGGGTGTCGGGACCATCGCCGTGCAGCTCGCAAAGGCGTACGGAGCGGACGTGACCGCCGTGGACGGCACCGACAAGCTCGACGTCCTCCGGTCGATCGGCGCGGACCGGGTCGTCGATTACACGCAGGAGGACTTCACCCGGAGCGGCGAGCGCTACGACCTCATCCTCGACATCGCGGGGAACCATCCATGGTCAGAGCTCAAGCGCGCGCTCACCCCCGAGGGGACGTACGTCCTGATCGGGCACGATCAGTACGGAGGTTCGGGCCATCGTTGGTTCGGGAGCCTGGGCCGATTCTTCAAGCTGATGGTGATCTCACCGTTCGTGAGCCACCTCCATCCCTTCCGCGGCGCCAAGGATCCCGGAGACCGCCTGGTCGTCTTGAAGGAGCTCATCGAAGCCGGGAAGATCACGCCGGTCATCGACAGAACGTTCCCGCTGAGCGAGGTTCCCGAGGCGATCCGCTACCTGGAATCGGGACAGGCTCGAGGGAAGGTCGTCATCACCCTTGGAGACTGAC
>JBBDWS010000048.1:36372-37836 GCA_040902755.1 Actinomycetota bacterium | reverse complement strand
CTGGCGTTCGGTCTGGCGAGATCGTTCTCGCGACCGCTGGTCGGCCTCGCCGGCGCGGCCAGGCGACTCGGCTCTGGAGATCTCTCGGCGCGTGCCCAGGATGTCGGCGGGGCGACCGAGATCGAGGACCTCGGTCGATCGTTCGACGAGATGGCCGGCCGGCTCGAACGGACGGTGCGGGCTCAGCGCGAGTTCGTCGCCAACGCGTCACACCAGCTCCGGACACCGCTCACGGGGATGAGACTTCGCATCGAGTCGGCCATCGCCGAGACCGAGGACGAGGGCGCCAAGCGACAGCTCGCCGCCGCCGAACGTGAGGTGGATCGGCTCTCCGAGATCGTCGACCGACTACTCGCGACCTCCCGGAACGTCGAGGAGGGCAAGCCGACGCACGTCGATCTCGGAGACGCCGTTGCTCGAGCGGTCACGCGATGGAGCGAGCGCGCGGGGCAACTGGAGAGCACCCTGGTCACCAACGGAGCCGGCGAGACTGCACGGGCCGATCCTTCCGACATCGACCAGATCCTGGACAACCTGATCCACAACGCGATCTCGTACGCGCCTGGCGCCGTGACGATCGAGACCGGTCGAAGAGACGGCAGCGCCGTGCTCACCGTGAAGGACTCGGGGCCGGGGATCCCCGTGGACGACCTCCCGCGGGTCACCGACCGCTTCTACCGTGGGACCGGCACGCCGGCGGGTGGGTCGGGACTCGGCCTCGCGATCGCGCGCGACCTCGCCGAGAAGTGGGGAGGCTCTCTCGAGGTGGAGAGCGCCTCGAGTGAGGGAACTCGAGTCGAGGTCACCTTGAACCTCGCCGATACGTAGGGCCGTTAACCCGCTCTTAGCAGGGGTATCGGTACGCTCCGAACGTGACGAAGCGCATCCTCACCGTATTGGTCTGGGGCCTGGCCGGGTTGATCGTGGCTCTGGGCTTGACCGCGAGCGCGTTCGCGCTCGTCGGGGGCGAGATCGCCGAACCCGTGGCGCCACCGGTCTTCGCGCCCTCACTGGAACCGCGCGAGTCGCCTTCCGTCGGGGACGACGATCCTCAGTCGCCGAGCCCCGAGCCGAGCCCCAGCCCTTCATCCCAGGATGGGGGCAACGACAACTCCGGGCCCGGTTCGGGCGACGACTCGGGCTCCGATGACAGCTCGGGACCGGGCTCAGGTGGATCGGATGACGACTCCGGCCCCGGGTCCGACAACTCCGGGTCCGGTTCGGACAACTCCGGGTCGGGTTCCGACCACGACGACGACTGAACCGCGAACCTTATTCCCGTCTTATCCCTCCTCTGTCCGGTCCGTAAGACGTCGCTGCCTAGTGTGAAGAGGCAAGCAGGTCGAACGGAACATCGGTCGAACGGAGGAGGTAGCGATGAAGAACACGATCCGGATCGTCGCCATCGTCGGCGCGATCATGCTCGTCGCTGCGCTCGGGGTCAGCGCCCTCGCAGCGAGCGGC
>JBBDWS010000048.1:33231-36272 GCA_040902755.1 Actinomycetota bacterium | reverse complement strand
GACGATCACGACGACGACTGACCGAACCGCTTTCCTGTAGGCCTAAACCCGAGCGGCCGCGCCCCGACCAGAGTGCGGCCGCTCGGGCATTCACCTCCAACGATTCCCGTTCGCGGCCCCGTACCATGGGTGGTCGATGCCGAATGTCGCTCGCTGGGTTTGGTTCCCCTTCGGGGTCACGATCCACTTCATCGGTCGCAACGGGAAGCGGATCGCGGTCAGTATCGCCGGGTTCGCTCTGGTCCTCGCCGGCCTCGCGATGCTCGTGCTTCCGGGGCCCGGGATCCTCGTCATCATCGCGGGCCTCGCGGTGCTCGCGACCGAGTACGTGTGGGCCCAGACCGCCCTGAACTACACCAAACGCAAGGCGAGCGAGGCCAAGGACCGCGTGTTGCGGAAGAAGCTCACGGCCGAGCCCGAGGTCGAGCCCGATGTCGAGGGGGACGGCTAGGCTGACGGCGTGGGCCGCATCCTGATCGGCACGGCGAGCTGGACCGATCCGACGCTCGTGAAGGAAGGGAACTTCTACCCTCCCGAGGCCAAGTCCGCGGAAGCCCGCCTCCGGTTTTACGCCGAGCAGTTCCCGATCGTCGAGGTCGACTCCACCTATTACTTCCCTCCGAGCGAGAAGAACTCGGTGCTGTGGATCGAACGCACGCCGCAGGACTTCACGTTCAACGTCAAGGCGTACTCGCTCCTGACGAACCATCCGACGAAGCGCGAGTCCCTGTACAAGGACCTGCTCTCAGAGGTACCCGAGGAAGTCGCCGCGAAGGCGAATCTCTATCGGGCGCAACTTCCGGACGCGGTCGTCGAGGAGGTGTGGCAGCGCTTCCACGATGCGCTGATGCCGCTGCACTCGGCCGGAAGGCTCGGCGCCGTGCTGTTCCAGTTCCCGCAGTGGTTCGTGATCAGCCGGAGGAACAAGGACTACATCCTCGAGTCCGCGGAGCGACTCAAGGACTTCCGGATCGCGGTCGAGTTCCGGCACAAGAGCTGGCTCGAGGAGCGCAACGCCGAGGAGACGCTCTCGTTCCTGGAGGAGCACGACCTGCCATTCGTCGCGGTCGACATGCCGCAGGGGTTCGACTCGAGCGTGCCGCCGATCGCCGCGGCGACGGCCAAGGACCTCGCGATGGTCCGGTTCCACGGCCGCGACCCGGAGGTGTGGGCGAAGAAGAACGTGAGCGCATCCGAGCGGTTCCGCTACGAGTACTCGGAGCCCGAGCTCAAGGAGTGGGTCCCCAAGATCAAGGAGATCTCGGAGCAGGCCCGCGAGACCCACGTCCTGATGAACAACTGCTATCGCGACTACGCGGTCAACAGCGCGCGCCAGCTGGGAGACCTGCTCGAAGAGTGAGGTCCGGCCCGGCCCCGCAGGCATGCCCGCGTTGGAAGGGAGGGTAGGCCGGGCCGGACGCTGCTACCGGAACCGCCCGTGGGCCGCTCCGGAGGACGTCTCCAGCGTAGCAGCGCCTCCGCGAAACATGACCCACTTCGTTCAGGCCTCAGCTCGAACCCGTCGCTCCGGACGGCGAGCCCGATGTCGGGGTGGGCGATCCGGTGGTTGGCGACGGCGTCGGCACGAGCTCGCCGTACTCCTGCGAGACGGTGATCCGGTGGACAGTGAGGCTCCCCGAGTGGGCCTGTTGCTCGATCACGTCGTACGCGATCAGCTCCGGGTCCTCTCCGGGCGAGAAGTACAGGACCTCCGCGGTGAAGGGGATGTCGAGCCCGCGGAAGATCCCCGCGCCCGAGCCACCCGTGGTCCCGATCCGCAGGAACAAGGTCCCGTTCAACACGCGCCCGTTCGTCTCGTGGAAATGGCCGGAGAGGACCAGCGGGATCCGCCCGGCCACGGACTCGGCCATCCGGTCATCGTGTACGGCGATGAGATCGACCGGTTCCTCCATTGCATCGAGGTCGGCAGCGATCTCGAGCCCTGCGGCGCGCGTGAGCTCCTCGAACGCCTCGTCGTCGACCGGCACCCCTCGCGCCGGCGTGAACGCCGGATGACCGAGCCCGTAGATCCGCAGCCCGTCGACGTTCTGGGCGCGGCCGTCGAGGACGACCGCGTTCGGCTGCCGGGCGATCTCGGCTTGGAGCGCGAGGGAATCGTGACTTCCGCGAACGAAGACATAGGGCACGTCGAACTCACGGATCCCCAGGACGATCAGGTTCTCGACGGGCGTTGCGAACGAGGTGATGTCGCCCGTGTCGAGCACCATGTCGGCCTCGAAACCGCGCGCCACCTGCAGGGCGAACTCCATCCCGAGCGGCGACGCGTGGATGTCCGAGATGTGCAGGACGCGGATCGCGTCGTCTCCGAGGGGACTGGTCTGCAGCGACGTGTACGCGCGAACGGTTCCGTCGACGATCTGCTCGAGGCTCGCGCGGAAGTCGTCGATCCGGTCGCTCGCATCCCGCACGGGGCCGATCAGCTTGGGCGCGAGCTCGAGCGACCCCGAGTAGGTGGGCTCGCTGAACGCCGAGGGCCGGTACGACGCGAGCATCGCGACCTCGCAGCCGGCGACGCCGAGGACGGCCGCGGTGAGAGAGGCAGCGACGAGACGCCACCGGTTCCGGAACACCAACAAACCCAGCGCGGTGCCGCCGAGCGCCCCCACGGCAAGGACCCGCCACGCCAGCGTCTGAACGCGATCCAGAGCATCGCGCTCGACGTCGGCGACGAGTCCGTCGATCCCCCGGCGCTCGACGACCTCGGTGAGCCGTTCGACGCCGACGTCGTGCAGCGTCGCCGACAGGTGCAGCGGAGAGACATGCGTGTCCGCCGAGAGAGAGCCGAACGGCGGCAGGCCGAGCCTCGTCTCGCCCTTGCCGAACCCGGCATCGAGCTCGACCCGGAACGGCCCCATCGGCACGGTGGTCTGCGCGAGGAGGGCCATCCCCGCCCACGCCCCGATCAAGCCGACGGCTGCGGCGGCGCCGAACTGGAGGACGATCCGAGCCCGCCGCCCCCGGTGCTCATCCACCCGTCCACTGTCGCAGACGGCTCTTGAGAAAGGGTGGAGGTACTCTCG
>JBBDWS010000048.1:30721-33131 GCA_040902755.1 Actinomycetota bacterium | reverse complement strand
CTCCGTCCGGTCCGCGATGCGCTCATCCCCCTGGACCAGGTCCTGGTCGCGTCGCCCGACGAGCATCTCGACGACCTCTCGGAACGTCTCGGCTCGGGGAAGGCGGCGCTGGTGATGCGCGACGGTGAGCTGGTCGGCAGCATCAGCGAACACGGCCTGCATCGCTTCGCCACCTCGCGTTCCCGCTAGGCGCGCACCCGACCGGCCTGTCGGCGGCCGGGGGTAGCATCGGGCCGATGGCCCCCTTCGTCCCCGACGCCGATCAGCGGCGTGTGCTCGAACACGTTTCCGGACCGATGCTCGTCACGGGCGGGTTCGGAACCGGGAAGACCACCGGCTTGCGGGAGCGGTTCGCGCGGCTGATCGAGGACGGAGCGGATCCCGAGCGGGTGGCGCTCGTGGTCGGTTCCCGCCGCGCGCGCGACCTCACTCGCGACGCGATGCTCTCGCGCCTCGGGATGGCGCTTCCGAACCTCGTCGTCGTCACCATGCAGGGACTCGCGTTCCACGTCGTCGGCGCGCGGTTCGAGCAGCTCGGGTACGCGGCGCCGCCCACGATCTTGACCGCCGGGCAGCAGTTCGGGCGCGTTCGAGAGCTGCTGGATGGTGAGGACCCGGCGCGGTGGCCGGCCTACGGTTCGCTGCTCCCCCTGCGCGGGTTCGCCGACGAGGTCCGGCAGTTCGTGACACGCGCGCAGGAGGCGCTCGTCCTGCCCGAGGACATCGAGCGGCGGGCGGCGGCGGCCGGGCTCGGCGGCTGGCACGAGCTGGCCGCGTTCCTCCGCCAGTACCTCGCGGTGCTCGACCAGGCCGCCGAGGTCGACTTCGCGGGTCTCGTCGCGCAGGCCGCTGCGGCGGCGAGCCTCGGCGACCGGCTCTTCGACCACCTCCTCGTCGAGGACTACCAGGACGTGACCTTCGCCGCCGAGAAGCTCCTGGCGGAGCTCCGGCCGAACACCCTCGTGGTCGCCGGCGACCTCGAGCAGCACATCTTCTCGTTCCGAGGGACGACCGACGAGCCGCTTCGGCGCTTCACCGAACGGAACCCTGGTGCGACGGCGCTCACACTCTCGTGGGGACACAGGCCGGCCCACGTCGTCGTCGAGGCGTGGCGCGCTCCGCACGTCTCCGAGGAACACGCGGCCGTGGCCCGCGAGCTGCGCCGGCTCCACGTGCAGGATCGCGTTCCCTGGCGCGACCTCGCCGTCGTCGTACGACGCGAGGGATCGCACGCCGAAGGCGTTCGACGTGCGCTCGATGACGCCGGCATCCCTCGCGTGGCCTCGGAGTCCGGATCGCCGGCCACCGTCCCGGCGACCCGGCCGTTCATCCTCGCGTTGGAGTGGATCGTCGCGACGGACGACGTTCGTGACCGCCTGGCGGAACCGTTGCTCACGTCCGAGCTCGGCCGTCTCTCACCGGCGTCGGCCCGGTCGCTCCTCCGGCTCGTCCGCGCACACGGCCGGCGACCCTCGGAGGTCCTTTCGTCGCCCGAGCATGCCGGTGACGACGACCGGGGCGCGATCGCCGAGCTCGACCGGACCCTCCGGCGGGCCGAGGCGGCTCGTCCATCGGTACTCGACGCGTTCGGGATCCTCTGGCGCTCGCTTCCATACGCGCAGGACCTCGTCCGCGAGGCGGAGTCCGACGCCCAGGCCGGGCTCGACCTCGATGCCGTCGTCGAGCTCTCACGCGCGGTGTCCGAGGCGGCCGCGACGGGAGACGCCTCGGTGGAAGCGTTCCTGTCCTCGCTCGCGGCCGCCGAGGGCGGGCCGGAGGTGGCCGCCGGCGGCGGCGACCGCGAGAACGCGGTCCACGTGCTCACCGCCCACGCCACCGTCGGCCGCGAGTTCGACACGGTGATCGTGCTGGACGCGCTCGAGGGCGACTTCCCCAGCCTCTCCAGGCCCGAGCCGATGTTCGATCTCGCCGCGCTCGACGGGCCGCGTTCGCGATCGGCGGTCAACCGGGCGAGGCTCGCGGACGAGCGCCGCCTGTTCGCGATGGTCCGGAGCCGGGCCCGTCGCCGGGTGCTCGTGACGGCGACCGATCCGCACGGCGACGCTTCGGCCGTGACGATCACCTCTCGGTTCGTCGACGAGCTCGGCGTCGAGTGGCGACCGCCGCCGTCCGTTCGCGACGCCGAGCCCGTTTCGGCGCGCGAGGCGGCCGCCGCTTGGCGGCGCGAGCTCTCCGCCGTTGGAACGCCGCGCGCCGATCGGCTCGCGAGTCTCGCCGGACTCCTCGCGCTCGGTGTGGACCCGCGCCGGTGGTGGTTCCAGAGGGACTGGACCGACGTCGGCGCCGAGCCGGCCGAGACGCTCCAGCTGTCGTACTCGCGGCTGTCCACGCTCGAGAACTGCGAGCTGCAGTACGTGCTCAGCAGCGAGCTGGGGCTCGACCCCGGCGG
>JBBDWS010000048.1:28172-30621 GCA_040902755.1 Actinomycetota bacterium | reverse complement strand
GAGAGCCTTCAGCTCGGCATCTACTACCTCGCCGTCACCGAGTGCGAGGACCTCGCGGAGCACCGGCCGGTCGAGGCCGTCGAGCTCGCGTTCCTCGGCGGTAAGAAGGCCGGCCCCGAGCTCGTCGTGAAGGAGTGGGCGCTGCCCGACGACGTCGAGGAGGACTACCAGACCCGGATGCGAGAACGCGTCTCCGGCTTGATCGGGCAGGTCCGCGCCCTCGAGCAGGGCCGGCGCTACGTCGCGAGCACGAAGGCCAACTGCTTCTTCTGTCGCTTCCAGACGCTCTGCACGCGATACCCGCAGGGAGGCGCGGTCTTCCCCATCGCCGAGCCGGCCGCCGAGGTGACCGTCGAGGTGACTGCCGAGTGAGCGAGTACCCCGCTCCGATCGTCGAGTTCATGGGCGGCGAACCCACGCCGGAGCAGTGGCGCGCGATCTCGTGGCCGCTCGAGCCGTACGTGCTGGTCGCCGGCGCCGGGTCCGGGAAGACCTCGGTGATGGCCGCGCGCGTGATCTACCTCGCGATGGTCGCGACCGGCCGCTGGCCCGCCGATCACGCGGGCGTGATGCCCGGCAACGTCCTGTGTCTGACGTTCACGAACAAGGCGACCGAGAACCTGATCGTCCGCATCCGCGCCGCGCTGCGGACCCTTCAGCTCGAGGAGGGCGAGGAGCCGGAGATCCTCAACTATCACGGCCTCGCTGCGCAGGTCCTCGAGCGCCACGGGATGCTCGCAGGTTTCGAGCCGGGCGCGCGGATCCTGAGCCCGGCGCAGCGCACGGAGGTCGCGGCGCGAGTGCTCGACCGGATGACGTTCGAACACCTCCACACGCGATGGCAGCCCGCGATCGTCGGCTACATCCTGTCGCTCGACGAACAGCTGGCGAACCATCTCGTCGAACCCGAGACGGTGATCGAGCACGTCGAGAGCAAGCTCGACGTGCTTGCGCGCGCCAGGTCGCAGGACCCGCACGACGCCGCCGTGGAACGGATCGAGATCGCGCGCGCCGTCCGCGTGTTCCGCGACATCAAAGCGGAGCTCGGGGTCATCGACTTCGGGGATCAGATCGCGCACGCGGTCCGCATCGCGATGCGACATCCGGCCGTCGGCGAGGCGTACCGAGACCGCTTCCACAGCGTCCTGCTCGACGAGTACCAGGACACGAACCACGCACAGGCCACGCTCCTTCGGAACCTCTTCGGCGGCGGTCACCCGGTGACCGCGGTCGGCGACCCAGACCAGAACATCTACGCCTGGCGCGGAGCGAGCCTGAAGAACCTGCTCTCGTTCCGCGACGAGTTCCCGACGGCCGTCGGAGCGCCCTCGGAGCGCCTGCCGCTGTACACCAACTTCCGCTCCGGCGCGCGGATCCTCGGCGCGGCCGACCAGGTCATCGCTCCGTTGCCCGCGTCGCAGCGCCCCGACCCGGACAAGCTCCTTCGCCCGTGGCCCGCCAACGGCGAGGGACGGGTCGAGGTCACCCAGTACGAGCACGAGGTGGCCGAGGCCGAGGGCGTCGCCGATCGCCTGCTCGCGCTGCACGCTTCGGGAACGCCGTGGAAGTCGTGCGCCGTGCTCTGCCGGACGCATCGCCTGTTCGAGCCCCTCCAGCTCGCCTTCGCGGCCAAGGGCGTGCCGGCCGAGTTCGTCAACCTCGCCGGCCTGATCCACCTGCCCGAGATCGTGGAGGTCCTCGCGTACGCGCGCGCGGCGGAGAACCCCGCGGACGGCGTCGCCCTCGCGCGGATCCTCACCGGGCCGAGGTATCGCGTCGGCCTCCGCGACCTCGCGAGCGTGGCGGCGTGGTCCCGAACCAGCGGATACGTCCTCCTCGACGCCCTCCGCGAGCTCGAGCTCGACGAGGACGAGGATCTCTTGGAGGATCACCCGTTCCTGATCGCCGAGGCGCTCGAGCACCTCGACAAGATCGAGGACCTCACCGACGCGGGGCGGGCGCGCCTGTCGGAGTTCCACGAGGAGCTCGGCGGCCTGCGGGTCGCCGCGCGCCGGCCCGTCGGAGAGTTCCTCGCCGAGATCATCCGGCGCACGGGTCTGCTCGACGAGCTCGATGCCGCTCCGGACACGGCGATGGCGGCATCGAGGCGCCGCAACCTCGCCGCGTTCCTCGAGCAGGTCCACGCGTTCCAGCCCGTCGCGGGCGAGCTCACGCTGGGAGCCTTCCTCGCCTACGTCGACTCGATCGACGACGACCGCGAATGGAACCCCGTGCAGCCGAGCGACGAGGATTCGGTCAAGGTCATGACGGTTCACGCCGCGAAGGGGCTCGAGTTCGACACCGTGTTCGTCCCCGGTCTCGCGAAGGGTCTGTTCCCCGACACGCGGATCCAGCAGAACCCGCTGCGGAAGGGAAGCTCGCTCGACGTCGAGCTGCGTCGCGACCGCGACCTCCTGCCCGTGTTCGACGACAACATGAAGGCCTTCAC
>JBBDWS010000048.1:0-28072 GCA_040902755.1 Actinomycetota bacterium | reverse complement strand
CGGCTCCCGACGACCGCGACGAGCTCTTCCCCGAGGGCTGGCGGCGCGTCGCCGCCGAGGCGTGGGAGGGCGGCGCCGTGCCGGAACGGTTCGCCGCGACGCTCCAAGGGGACGAACGGCGCGACTACGAGCGGGGCGCAGTCGCGCGGGGGACGCTCGCGCTGCATCTCGTCGAGCGCGAGCAGCCACAAGCGCGCGAGCCGGCGCGACGCGGAGCCGTCGCCGTCGGCTCTCTGATCGACTACGCCCGCTGCCCAAAGCTCTTCTACTGGTCGACGGTGCGCCCCCTCCCGCGCTTCGCGGGTCCGGCCGCAAGGATCGGGACCGAGATCCACCGGTGGATCGAGATGTCCTCGCGCGGTCAGGCCACGCTCCTGGAGGTCGAGGACGAGCCGGACGTGACGGTCGAGGAGCTCGCCGGCTCACCCGGCAAGATCCAGGACCTCCGCGAGGCCTTCCGCAGGAGTCGTTTCGGCGACATGGTTCCCCTCTACGCCGAGCGGCCGTTCCTGCTGCCGGTCGAGGGCTTCACGGTGAAGGGCCGGATCGACGCGATCTACGGCCTTCCCGATGGGCCGTGGGAGGTCGTCGACTACAAGACCGGCCGGCGGCCGCCCGAGGACGACGCCCTCGCCCGGGTCCAGCTCGACCTCTACGCGCTCGCATGCATCGACGTATGGCACAAGGCCCCCGAGGAGCTGCGACTCACGTACCTCTACCTCTCCAGCGGAGGGGCCGTGTCCTATCCGGTCGATGACGTGGGAGCGGTGCGGCGGCGTGTCGCCGAGTGGTTGAACGGGATCGCGGCCGAGGCGTTCGATCCCGATCCCGGTCCGCACTGCCGGTGGTGCGACTTCCGGCCCTTCTGCGACGCCGGGCGCGCCTGGGTCGAGGCGAACGACGTCGAGGCGAACGAGAGCTAGGTCGCTGCGAGGCGGCGAACCTGCTCGTCGAACGAGCGGTAGTTCGCGGCCGGATCCCAGCCGTTCCGCAGGTCGTCCACGACGAACCGAACCGCGAGTCCGAGCGACGGCGCGCGGGTGAGCAGCGCCTGCCGGAACCACTCGAGCGATCCCGGCTGGAGCACGGCCTCGCCGCGGGCCCCGCGCGGCAGCAGGGCGGGATCGGAGACGACGACGGGCGTCGGCCGAAGGATCCGGTCGAGACCCTCGACGGCGGGCTCGATCACCTCCATCGAGGCACCGGTGCCGGCCCAACGGGCAACGGCGATCACGCGGTCGTGTTCGTCCGGCCGGTACAGCTCGGCCCGCAAGCGCGCTATCCCGACGCGGATCGCTCGAGGCGCCGGAGCATCATCGCGACGTGACCGAGGAGCCGGACGCCGACTGCGGGCTCGCGCTGAACCAGACGAAGGAGCGACGAGCGCGACAGGGCGAGCATCGTGAGCGGCGTCTCCGCGACCACGCTGGCGGTCCGCGGTCCTCCGTCGAGGAGTGAGATCTCGCCGAAGAACTCTCCCGGCCGGAGCCGATTGACGACACGTCCCGACGGGCCGGCCACCTTCGCCTCTCCCTCGAGGATCACGTAGAAGGTGTCGCCGGCCTCGCCTTCCCGGACGACCGTGGCGCCCTCCATGAAGCGCATTTCCTCGGTGAGATCGCCGACCCGCTTCAGGTGCCGCGGCGGAAGCCCCGCGAAGAGCGGCACCTGCGCCAGCGAATCCCGGGCTCGTCTGGACTCGTTCTTGCCTTTCATCGGTCCCGGAAGCCTACTCCGGGCGCTCATGCGGTGTCGGTGGGAGGAGGTACCGTCCCGCGCCGTGGGGCTCCCGGCCGATAGGACCATCGCGGGTAGGACCGTCGCGGGGACGCCACGCCGGCTCCCCCACGGCGAGGTCGTCATCCGGCAGGGCGACCCGGTGGCGTGCCTGTTCTTCGTGACACAAGGAGCGGTTCGACTTTCGGCGGTGACGCGCGAAGGCCGGGAGGTGGTGGTCGCGATCCTCGGCGCGGGCGAGGTGTTCGGAGAGTGCGCGCTCCTCGGGAGCCCCTCCCCGGTCGAGGCGCGGGTCGTCGGCCGGACCGACGTCGTCGCGATGCCGGTGCCGCTGCTGCGCGATGTGCTCGAACGCCATCCGGCGACCGCCGAAGAGCTGCTGCGCCTGGTCGCGTCCCGGCTCCATCGAACCGCCCGCGCGCTGGGCGAGACGCTCGCGAGCGACGTTCCGACCCGGCTCTCGCACCGGCTGCGCGACCTCGCCGAGGAGCACGGCGCGCCCGCAGCCGACGGCGTCCAGATCCAGGTGCCCATCACGCAGGAGGAGCTTGCGCGGATGGTGGGAGCTTCTCGGGAGGCGGTGAACCGGACGCTCGGCAGTTTCATCGCCCACGGACTCGTCCGAAGGCGGGGCAGGACGGTGGTGATCCCCGATCCCTCCGCATTGAGCGCCGACCCGGCGCGCTCGAACCCCTAATCGGTTCCCTGGAGCATCGCCAGGCTGCACGCCCGGCAGAAACGCGCCTTGCCGCGCACCGGCCGGCCGCATCGGGCGCACATCCTTGGCTCGATCCTCGTGTAGCGGACCTCGCCGCCCTTCGAGGACTTCTCGATCCGTCCCTCGGCGTCGAGCTTCAGGAGGTGCGCCAGGACCGAACGCGCGGCGAGCGCCAGGACGTCCTTGGGGTACTCGGCGTAGATCTCGGTCACGAGGTCGTCGATCGTCCTGGCTCCGCCCTCGAGCGCGTCGAGGATCTGACGCTCGCGCATCGCCCGATGCTCGAGGTACTCGTCGAGCTTGGCCGTTCCGCCGAGGACGATCGGGCCGTGACCCGGATAGATCGTCCGGGGCGCGAGCGCGCGCATCCGCTCGAGCGATCGGAGGTACGCGACGAGGTCGCCCTCGGGTGGGTCGATCACGCTGGTACCACGCCCGAGCACCGCATCGCCCGTGAACAGCGCGCTCGCTTCCTCCGACCAGAAGGCGGCGTGGTCGCGCGTGTGCCCCGGAGTGGGGACGACCTGAAGCGCGGCACCGTTCGACGTGACGACGTCGCCCCCTCGGAGACGGTCGCCCCCGGCCGGCGGTCGCATGGCCCCCACGGTCGCACCGGTGATCTCAGCCAACCGGGATGCTCCGGGCGCGTGATCCGGATGGTCGTGCGTCAGGACGATCGCGCCGACGCGACCGGCGGTCCGAGCGACCTCGAGGAGATGCCGCTCGTCGTCCGGTCCGGGATCGACCACCACGGCCGGCGCCTCGCCGACGATGTACGTGTTCGTGCCCTCGAGCTCGCGGACCCCGGGATTGGAGGCAAGGATGCGGACGATGCGCAGCACGGCTAATCCTGCCAGAACGTCCAGCGGGGCAAACGCTCGACCTCGTCCGCCTCGGGCTCACGCGTGTCGATCCGCAGCGCGAGTAGATCGGCGACGCGTTCGCACGGCGCGATGGCCTGCACGGTGAAGTAGGTCGGCCAATAGAGCTTGCGTTGTCCGGTTCGCCACGCCTCCAGCAGCTCGCGCGGGCTCGCCCACCACGCCGCGGCCGTCTCGACGCCGTCCGGAACCAGGCGGAGGCCGGCCGGCGCTCCGACCGCGAAGTAGCGCGCGTCGAACCGGACCGGCACCTGGCTCGGCGCGACCCAGTGCGCCACCTCGGGGAGCTGATCCACCGTGGGCGGGGCCGACGGCAGCGCCTCGAGCGTCCGGTCGGCCGATTCCTCGAGCCCCCCAGCCGTGAGCGCGAGACCCACCTCCTCGAGGAGCTCGCGGACGGCGCACGCTCGGGCGCTCTCCTCCCGGGTGCCGAACCAACGCTCGGCGAGCTCGGCATCCTCCTCGTCCACCGATCCACCGGGGAACGCGACGTAGCCGGGCAGGAACCGGCTCGCGCCCCCGCGTTCGAGCGCCACGACCTCGAGGCCGTCCACACCGTCGCGCCCGACGATCACCGACGCGGCTTTCCGCATTCCCTCATCCATGGGGCGGCATCGTCGCACGCGTCTTCGTGAGCGACACCTCTACGCTGTCGTCGTGAGCGAGCAGGTTGCGGAACGGATCCGTCGACTCGTCCGGGAGCAAGGCCCGATCACGTTCGCCGACTACATGGAAGCGGCCTTGTACGGGCCCGGCGGTTTCTACATGGGGACGCCGATCGGCCTCGAGGGCGACTTCGTCACGAGCCCGCACGTGCATCCCGTGTTCTCGCGCCTGGTGGGGATCGCGCTCGAGGAGCTCTGGGCGACGCTCGGCCGTCCCCGTCCGCTCCGGCTGATCGAGATGGGGGCAGGGGACGGGACCCTGGCGAGCGAGCTCGTGGCCGGTTTCGCGCGCGGAGGGGTCGACGTCGAGTACGCGGCGGTCGAGCTCGGCACGGAGGCTCGGGAGCGGCTCGCCGCGATCACCCCTCACGTCGCAACCCGGCTCGCGGACGTCGTGCGTCTGGACCCGGGCGTCCTGATCGCGAACGAGCTGCTGGACAACCTCCCCTTCCGCCGGATCCGGCGCCGCGGCGACGCGATCGCGGAGATCCGGGTCGGACTCGACGGCGATCGGCTCGTGGAGGTCGAGGTCCCCGGCAACGAGGAGCTCGCCGCGATCACACCGGATCTCGAGGACGGGACCGAGGCAGTGATCCCCACCGGCGTGTTCGCGTTCGTGGACGAGCTTGGTCGGACGCTCGGCCGCGGGTACGCGGTGCTGATCGACTACGGAGCGAACGGACCGCAGGCCGGCGAGGTCCACGGCTATCGCGGCCATCGGGTCGTCGAGGACGTCCTGGCCGACCCGGGCTCGACCGACGTGACCGCCGGCGTCGACCTGCGTGCGCTGGTCGATCGCGCGGAGGCGGCGGGGCTCGTCTCGTTCGGGTCGGTTTCACAGGAGGCGGCGTTGGGTGCCCTTGGCTTCGAGGAGTGGATGCAGGGCGAGCTCGCGCATCAGGGCGACCTCTTGAACGCCGGGCAGGGCTCGGAGGCGACGCGCACGTGGGACGGGCGCAACCGTGCGCGGTTGCTGGTCGCGGCCTCCGGTCTCGGCCGACTGCGATGGCTCGTCCTCGCCACCTCGGACCTGCCCGAGCCCGGGTGGCTGGGGCGGGCGCACGCTGGCCCATCGGATTGACTCGTCGTTCAAGCCGGAGATAGCGTCAGCGGGAGCCCGGATCGCCGTCAAGAATGCAGGGAGCGATGCGACGGATCCCGATCTTCCTCGGCATCGCAGCAGTCGCGGTCGCGGCCGTCCTCTTCGCGTTCGGGAGATCCGAAACGACCGGAGGGCCGGACGCCGGAGCTTCCGGGCAGGGGCGCAGCGGCGCCTTGGAGGAGCTCGAGGAGCAGGAAGAGAAGACGGAGGAGCGTCTCGAGGCCCTAGCCATCGCACGGAGAGAGGGAACGCTGGGCGTGATCGAGCGGATCCGTCGCGAGCCCGCGCCCGGATGGGCCGGCGAACGGATCCTGAACGACACCGACGACGACTGGGAGCCCGCGATCGCTACGGACCCGAGCCGGCCGTTCGTGTACGTCCTGCACAACCGGTACGGCGGCGAGCCCGCGTGCAGGAACGGCTGTCCGGACCCCGCGATGATCCTGCACGTCTCGGGCGACGGCGGGAAGACCTGGCGCCCCGAGCGTTACCTGTGTACCTGCAAAGGAGTGAAGGGCCAGTACGACCCGCTGATCGAGGTGGTGCCGCAGACGGGTGACCTGTACGCGGTGTGGATGAACAACTTCGACATCCACTTCTCGGCTTCGAGCGATCACGGAAGGACCTGGTCGGTACCCGTCTTCATCCACCCCGACCGCAACTGGGGCGACAAGCCGAACATCGCCGTGAGCCAAGACGGCGAGCAGGTGTACGTCCTGTTCAACGGGCCGACGGCGGGGGATGCGTACGCGTCCTCTTCGCACGACGGCGGCGAGACATGGTCCACCGTGCGTGTGACCAACAGCGATCGATACTTCTACGACTACGGCGGCGTCGTCCTTCCGAGCGGTCGGGTCCTCTCCTCGCAGATCAGCCTGACCTACTCAGGACCCAACGACGAAGCCGAGGGTCCCGTCCTGATCCACGTGCTGGCCTCCGACGACGCCGGCGCCACATGGAGCGACCTGGTGATCGACGAGCTGGAGCTCGGGACCGAATGCATCTCGCGCGGGTGCTACCGGGACTTCTACGACTCCGGCCCGGTATTCGCCGCCGACGCCGACGGAGACCTCGTGATCGTCTACAGCGGGGCGTCCGAGCCCGGAGGCAACCGGACCGTGTATGCCCGCTCGTCCGTGGACGAGGGCCTTACGTGGAGCGAGCCGGTCCGGCTCTCCCGCGTCGGAGTAAACGCTGCCTTCGCCGCAGCGGTCGGGAGGGGCGACGACGAGGCGCGCGTATATTTCGCCGATCAGCGGACCGGGGCGTGGAACGTTCGGTACCGAACCTCGGCGGATCTCGGCGTCACGTGGACGAAGGCGGTGCGCATCTCGGACGCGATCTCGGGAACCGCTTACAAGGACCACCGCGGCTTCCTGGAGTTCTACGGGGATTACGGCGAGATCGCGATCACGAGCTCTGGGAAAACCGTTGCGGTCTGGGGTGAAGCTCTGAGCTACTACGGGCCTGGCGGCGTTTGGTTCAACCGCGAGCAGTAGGCCCCTGTCCGCGAGCGGTCGAGCCCTTCGGCCGGGAACGCCCGCCGGGGCTTCGGCGACGAGGTTTCTTCTGGCCCTGCTCGTCGAGGAACCGCTCGACGAGCCCCCGGACCACGGCCGCCATCGAGAAGCCGTGCTCGTTCGACCAGCGCCGCAGCCGCTCGTGGAGTTCGGGCGGGAGCCGAACCGGGAGCATCGCGACGCCCGCCCCCGAGGCCTCGACCGATCCGCCCTGCGCCGCGGACGCCGGGTCGGAGAGCAACAGCATCTCCGGAGGGATCGGCGCGGAACCCGGTCGCGGATGGGGAAGCGAGACCGGCGACGGGCGTCCGGCGGTCGTGACCGGTGACGGCAGGGCCGAGCGGATGAGCGCCGCCAGGACCTGATCCTGCTCTCGTTGCGGGAGCCCTTTCACCGCTTTGAGCAAGAGCTTGGAAACGCGGTCGTCCACCGAACCTCCTCGGGCCATGGGAGGCCGATATCGCGATATCGGCTAGGGCGATATCGTGCGCCAGCTCGCGAGGACGTGCAAGTGGCCGAAGGGCAGGGGATACGAACGTCGGCTCAGCGGTCGACGTCGCCGACGACGAAGAACACCGAGCCGAGGATCGCGATCAAGTCGGGCAAGAGCGTCCCCGGCAAGATCGCGGGGAGCACCGAGACGTTCGAGAAGGACGCCGTCCGCATCTTCAGGCGGTATGGGTTCACCGTCCCGTCCCCGACGAGGTGGTACCCCATCAGGCCGAGCGGGTTCTCGGTGCGAACGTAGACCTCGCCGTCGAGCTTCAGGGACTTCGGGAGCTTCGCCGCCCGGAACTCGCCGGCCGGGAGCTTGTCCATGCATTGCTCGACGATGTCGCACGACTGGCGCATCCTCTGAGACAGGACCCACAGGCGATCGTACGAGTCTCCCCTGCTGCCGATCGGCACCTGGAACTCGACCTCGGCGTACTTCTCGTAGGGCTCGTCTTTGCGCGGGTCCATCGGAACGCCCGAGGCATGCAGGATCGGCCCGGAGCACCCGTATGCGATCGCCGTCTCGCGCGGGATGACCCCGACCCCCTTCGTACGGGCCAGCACGATCTCGTTGCCCATCACGAGGTTGTCGAAGTCGTCGAGCTTCTTCCGCACGTGCTTGAGGACGTCGGCGGACTGCTTCAGCCACCCACGCGGCAGGTCGTCCTTCAGTCCCCCCGCCCGGATGTACGAGAAGTGCATCCGCGCTCCGGTCGCGCTCTCCATCAGCGCCTGGATCATCTCGCGCTCGATGAACGCGTAGAAGATCGGGGTCATCGCGCCGAGCTCGAGCGGAAAGGACCCCATGAACATGAGATGGCTGAGGACGCGGTTCCATTCGGCGAGCATCGTCCGGATCCAGCTCGCCCGCTCGGGGATCTCGATCCCGGCGAGCTTCTCGACCGCCAGCATGAACCCGAGCTCGTTGTTGAACGCCGAGAGCCAATCGTGCCGGTTCATGAGGACGAGTGTCTGCCGGGCGTCGCGGTGCTCGGCCAGCTTCTCCGCCGCGCGGTGCATGTAGCCGATGACCGGCTCGGCGCGCACGATGACCTCGCCGTCGAGCTCGAGCACCAGCCGGAGGACGCCGTGCGTCGACGGGTGCTGCGGACCGATGTTGAGGATCATCTCCTCGGTCCGAAGATCCCCGGCGGAGACCACCTCGATGTCGATCCCGCCGCCGCGCACCATCCAGTGCTCGCTGGCGGCGCTGAAGACGGCCCGCTCTTCCGTGTCCACCGCGCCCAATCCTACCCGGGCCGGCGGAACGCCCGTCAGCCGCGGCACCAGGCGAACGAGCCGATAGGCTGAGCCGTCATGGAGCGCGCCGCCGCGGAGCCCCGCCGCAGGATCCCGGCCGTCGACGCGCTCCTTCGATCCGACCCCGGACGTCGCGCCAGCGCCACGTTCGGGCGGGCGCTCGTGAAGCGGACACTCGTCCAGACCCTCGAGGAAGTGCGTGCTGCCGCCGCCCGGGGCGTCGCACCGCCACCGGACGACGAGATCCTCGCCTCGGCCCTCGCTCGCGCGTCGTCGGCCTCGCACGGGCTCGGCCGGGTGATCAACGCCACGGGCGTGGTCCTGCATACGGGCCTCGGCCGCGCTCCGCTGCCCGAGGGCGCCGCCGCCGCCGCGGCGAAGGTCGCCTCCGGCTACTCGGATCTGGAGATCGAGCCCGAGACGGGCGCGCGAGGCAGGAGGAGTGCCCGCGCCGAGGTCCTGCTCACCGCCATCACCGGGGCCGAAGACGCGCTCGTCGTCAACAACGGTGCCGCCGCCGTCCTGCTCGCGCTCGCGGCGCTGGCGAGAGGGAAACACGTGCTCGTCTCGCGCGGCGAGCTCATCGAGATCGGCGGGGAGTTCCGGATCCCCGACATCATGGCGGCAGCCGGGGTCCGCCTGGTGGAGGTCGGCACGACGAACCGGACGCGGCTCTCGGATTTCCGCAACGCCCTTTCCGACAAGACCGCGTTGATCCTCAAGGTCCATCCGAGCAACTACCGCGTCGTGGGCTTCACCGCCGAACCACCGGCGCGCGATCTCGCCGCGCTGGCGGCCAAGAACGGCGTTCCGTTCATGTACGACATCGGCTCCGGACTGCTCGAGCACGTCGCCGGGATCCCGGCCGACGAGCCGACGGCCGAGGGCGCGCTCGCCGACGGAGCGGATGTCGTGGTGTTCTCCGGCGACAAGCTTCTCGGAGGGCCGCAGGCGGGGGTGATCCTCGGACGCGCCGCGCTCATCGACAGACTGCGGCGGCACCCCGTCGCCCGCGCGGTTCGCGTCGACAAGATGCAGGTCGCCGCACTCGAGCACGTCCTCGCGGCTCACGCCACGGACCGGCGTGCCGATCTCCCCACGTGGCGGATGCTCCGCGAGCCCGCCGAGCACGTCCGCCACCGAGCCGAGCGGCTCGCCCGGACCCTCGACGGCGAGCTCGCGGGGGCACGGGTCGTGGCGTGTGACTCGGCGGTGGGCGGCGGCTCGCTACCCGGGTACGTCGTGCCGTCCTCCGGGGTCGAGGTGAGCTCGCCCGAGCCGGCCGGGATGGCGGCTCGTCTGCGCACGGGCTCCCCGCCGGTGTTCTGCCGGATCACCGAGCGCGGCGTCCTGCTCGACCTGCGAACGGTCGGCGAAGAGGAGCTTGCGGACCTCGCGCGAGCGGTCCAGTACGCGCGCGAGTGGGACGACCCCGACGGCGAGTGAGCGAACCTCCGCTCCACGTCGTCGCGACCGCCGGGCACGTCGACCACGGCAAGTCGAGCCTGATCGCGCGGCTGACCGGCATCGACCCGGACCGGCTCGAGGAGGAGAAACGCCGTGGCCTGACGATCGACCTGGGTTTCGCGTGGTGCACGCTCCCGTCGGGACGCGAGATCGGCTTCGTCGACGTGCCGGGGCACGAGCGGTTCGTCCGCACGATGCTCTCGGGGGTCGGACCGGTTCGGCTCGTGCTGTTCGTGGTCGCCGCGGACGAGGGGTGGAAACCGCAATCCGAGGAGCACCTGGCGATCGTCGACGTGCTCGGAGTGCACGATGGCGTCGTCGCCCTGACGAAGCGCGATCTCGTCGACGCGGACCGCGCACAGCGCTCCGAACAAACGGTGCGCGAGCGCCTCGCGGGAACGGCGCTCACCGACGCTCCGATCGTCGCGTGCTCGTCCGCGACGGGTGAGGGGATGGACGACCTCGTGGCGGCGCTCGACGCGATGGTGACCGCCGCGCCCCCGCCGGCGGAGAACGACCGGCCCCGGCAGTTCGTCGACCGCGTGTTCAGCATCGCCGGCGCGGGGACCGTCGTGACCGGGACGCTCACCGGGGGACGCATCGCCGCGGGCGAGGAGGTCGAGCTGTTCCCCTCGGGTGTTCGGGCCAGGATCCGGTCGCTCCAGACCCACAAGCGACGGATCGACACCGCCCGCCCCGTGTCGCGCGTGGCCGCCAACCTGGCCGGCACCGAGCGATCGCGGATCGAGCGCGGCGACGTCCTCGGCCGTCCGGGAGACTGGCGACCGACCGACGTGATCGAGGCGCGGATCCAGCCGGTGCGCGGCCTGACCCACCCGTTGTCGCCGCGAGGGGCGTTCAC
Source organism: Actinomycetota bacterium (assembly GCA_040902755.1). Lineage (GTDB taxonomy): Bacteria > Actinomycetota > UBA4738 > UBA4738 > HRBIN12 > CALGFI01. The sequence continues at coordinate 17,365 of JBBDWS010000048.1, read as the reverse complement.
GTTCCACGCCGGCGCGGCCGAGCGATCCGCGAAGATCCGCCTCTACGGCGCCACATCGGTCTCCAAGGACGGCGCCTTCGCTCGCATCCGGCTCTCGTCGCCGCTCGTGCTGGACGTGCACGACCGGTTCGTCCTGCGCGAGTCCGGACGGCGGGAGACGGTAGCCGGCGGCGTCGTCCTGGACCCCGCGCCGCCGCAGCGGCCGGGCGCGACCGCCGCGGATCGCCTCGAACGCCGCGAGAAGGCCAGGCGAGAGGACATCCCCGCGCTCCTGCTGGCCGAACGCGGAGCGGTGCGCGAGACGGAGCTGCGGGGCATGACCGGCGTCGACGAGATCCTCGGCGCGGAACGCGTCTCCGGGTGGTGGATCTCCGAGCGGGTGCGTTCGGTGGCAGAAGCCGCGGCGATCGAACTGCTCATCGCCCACCACGAGGCGAACCCGGCGTCCGAAGGCTCGGACGTCGCAGAGGTCCGTCAGGCGGTCGCCGACGCCGTTCGGCGCGCGGGATCTCCCGGCGACGGAGCGCTCGCGGCCTCGGTCGTCGACGATCTGGTGCAGCGCGGCACGATCGCTCGGTCCGGGTCGTTCCTGCGGGTTCCGTCCCACCGGGCCGAGGTCGTACCCGGGGAGCTCGACCGCCTGACCGCCGCGGTCGCAGAGGGTGAACCGACACCGCCGTCGATGTCCGAGCTGCAGCGGAACGGGTTCGCGCGGGAGACGATCGAGTCCGCCGTCCGGTCCGGCGCGCTCGTCCGGATCGCACCCGACCTCGTCCTGACGCGCGCGTTCGTCGAGCGCGCCGTCGGCATCGTGCGCGAGGCGAAGGACAAGGGCATCACCGTCGGCGACGTCCGGGCCCGGCTCGGGACATCGCGGAAGTACGCCGTGCCGCTGATGGAGCACCTCGACCGAACCGGCGCCACGCGAAGGTCGGGGGACCTGCGGTTCGCTCGCGGGACCTAACCTTCACCGCGAGATACCACGACCGCCTCGCTCAGGCGATGCGCACGATCATCGCGACCTCCACCGATGCCCCGCGAGGAAGCTCCGAGACGCCGACGGCCGCGCGTGCGTGCCTTCCCTCTTCACCGAAGATCTCGACGAGCAGGTCGCTCGCCCCGTTCGCCACCGCCGGCTGGTCCGTGAACCCGGGAGCGGAGGCGACGAACACGTCGACCCGGACGATGCCCTTCACGCGATCGAGCGATCCCAGGGCGGCTCGCAACGCGGCGAGGGCTTGGAGCGCACACCGCCTGGTCGCCTCCTTACCCTGCTCGATCGAGACGTCCGCGCCGAGCTTTCCGGCGGAAAGGATCGTTCCGTCCTCCAGAGGAACCTGTCCCGCGACGTAGGCGTGATCCCCCGAGATGCGCACGGGGACGTACGACGCCAGCGGCGCCACGGGGTCGGGCAACCGGATCCCCAGTTGCGCGAGAAACTCCTCGACCAAGGTCAGCCGGCCTGCAGGGTTCGACGACGAAGGATCTGCCGGCGCTCGAACTCGTTCAGACCGCCCCAGATGCCGTGGGACTCACGGATCTTGAGCGCGAACTCCAGGCAGATTTCCCGAACCGGGCAGACGAGACAGAGCGCCTTCGCCTTCGCTTCTCTCCGGTCCTTCTCGTCGCGCTTCTCGAAGTAGTTCGGAGCGAAGAACAGGGCGGAGTCCTCGCCGCGGCAAGCGGCATCGAACTGCCACCCCTGCATCCAATCCGCGTACATCCGCTCGGCCACGCCGGAACGCCCTCCTGTTTCCGTCCTTCGAAAGATGTTTCGTATCTGAACGCCGGGAGGATTCCGATGGTTGCCCCTTTGTCTCGATGAGGGTCGAAAACGCAACACGCTCGGGGCTCCGGCCCGGGAGGATTCCGACCGGACTTCGGCCGAGCGGATCACGGTTCCGGGGAGCCCGGGTCGTCGCTTGGCCCAGCCTGGGGCTCAGGCTGGACCCGCAGGATGAGGCCGTCGACACCCCGGACCCGGACAGGGGTGTTGGCAGCGATCGGTCCATTCGCGCTGCGCCCGCGCCACAGGGTCCCCTTCACGTAGACCGGGCCTTCGGGCTTCAGCTCGCCGCGGGTCTCTCCGACCAGCCCCACCAGGCCCTTCTGGGTGGAGGAGATCCGCTCGCGCGCCTGCACGGCCACGGTGAGACCGAACCCCCAGTACAGGGACGCGGCGACGGCGAAGAACCCGACGAGCCAGGGCGACACGTCGATCTGATCGGCCACGCCGCCGAACAGGAGCACCGAGCCGGCGAGGAAGCCGACAAGCCCGGCCGCCGTGAGCGGGCCGAGCCGCCTCACGAGCACGTCCCCGGTCATCAGGCCGATCCCCAACAGGAGAAGCCCGAGCCCCAGCCACGAGAAGGGCACGACCGCGAGCCCGTAGACCCCGAGCGCGACCATGCCGGCTCCGGCGAACCCCGCGAACCCGAAGCCCGGCTGCGTGAGCTCGAAGGCGAGCCCGGCGAGACCGATGACCAGGAGGACGTAGATCCAGGTCGGGGACGCGGCCGCGTGCAGGACTCGGTCGATCGGGCCGAGATCGACGAAACGAACGTTCACGGGCTCCTCGCCCTCGGCCCTTGCGATCCGGGTCCGGAGCGTGACCTCGCCCTCGGCGGTTCGGACCACCCGTTCGTCAAGCCGGTCCAGCAGATCCGGGAGCGACGCTGCGGCGATCGAGGCGATGCCCTGGTCGAGTGCGACCTGTGCGGGGACCGGCTCCGCGGGGAACGCGCCGGGGGTGGGACGGCCGCGCTCGCGCATCCACTCGGACGCCAGCTCGCGAACCACCGAGGCCTGGGGCTCCGGAGCGCCGGCGAGGTCGAGCGGCTCGAGCGGTCCCACGCCGGCTCCCGGGGCGACCGCCGCATCGCTCGCGGCGTACATCAACAGGAGCGCGGCGCCCTGCACCTTGGCCGGCGCCGGTCCGACCCACGCGATGACCGGAACCGCGGCCTCGTGCACCCATCCCGCGATCTCGACCGCGTCCTGGTCGAGGGTTCCCGCGCTGTCGAGCTGGAGGATGACGGTCGAGCCGGTTCGCTCCGCGTCGTCGAGCGCATCCCGCAGGTACGCGGCCACCGTGCGGTCGATCGACCCGTCGACCTTCACGACGGCGACCGAGGCCTCCACTTGCGCCGCGGCCGGCCCCACCAAGCCGGCGAAGAGCCCGGCGAACGCGAGGGTGAGCAGCAGGAACGGTACGGACCGGCGCATGGGCGTCTCATGCTACCCGTGTCACTCTTCGCCGCCCCCGGGCTATCCTGTGCGCCGAACCCCCATGCAAGCTCCCCCCAGGCCCGGACCCGAGACGACGTCGCGCCGGACCCCCGCACCGGCGCGACACGGTCCACTTCGCCCCAGGCGGGTCGTGGCGCCGCTCATCCCCGTGCTGCTGGCCTTCGTCCTGGCGTTCGGCGCGGTGCTCGTCGCGCTGGTGCTGCTTCCGCTGTTCGCCGGCGCCGGGTTGGGAGTGAACGCGTTCCAAGACCGGCTCGCGGAAGCGGGGGTCGGCAGCGTGCAGATCCCGCGCTTCCCCGAACGCTCGGTCATCTACGCCGCCGACGGGTCCATCCTGGCGACGGTCTTCCTCGACGAGAACCGCCGGATCGTCAGGCTCGACCGAGTCTCCGAGGTCGCGCGCAATGCGGTGATCGCGATCGAGGACTCCTCGTTCTACGAGCACGGGGCCCTGGACTTCACCGCGCTGATCCGGGCCGCGATCGCCAACCTCGCGTCCGGCGAGATCGAGCAAGGGGGTTCGACGATCACGCAGCAGCTGGTCAAGAACGTCCTGATCGATTCGCCCGCTCAGACGTTCGCCCGCAAGTTCCAGGAGGCGTCGCTCGCGATGCGGCTCGAGCGCCGCAAGACGAAGGACGAGATCCTCGAGCTCTATCTGAACGAGGTCTACTTCGGCAACGGCGCGTACGGGATCGGCACAGCTTCGGAGACCTATTTCAACAAGCCGCCCGGTGAGCTGAAGCTCGCCGAGGCCGCCCTCCTCGCGGGGCTGATCCGGGCGCCGGGTACGTACGACCCGGTGACGAACGAGGCGGTCGCACGCGGCCGGCGCAACCTGGTGCTCGAGCGGATGGCCGAGCTGGGCCTCGCCGACCCCGAGCGCGTCGAACGCGCTCAGCAGAAGAGCCTCGGGCTCGCGCGGAACGTCGGACCTCCGAAGCAGCGCGTCGTGCCGTTCTTCGTCTGGTACATCCGCAACCTGATCCTGGACAACGAGGACGGCGAGTTCGACGAGTTCGGCATGAGGCGCCTCCAGCGCGTCCACACGCTCTATCAGGGAGGCCTGAAGATCTACACGACGCTCGACCCGGCCTGGCAGGAGTACGCGCAGGCGGCCGTCGACGCGAGCCCGAACATCGGCCCGGAGAAGACCGGGCCGGACGCGTCGCTCGTCTCCGTGGAAACGAGGACGGGCGCGATCAAGGCCATGCTCTCGGGCAAGAACTACGAGCGCGACCAGATCGATCTCGCGTGGCGGGGCACGCGCCAGGTGGGGTCGGCGTTCAAGCCGTTCACGCTGGCGGCTGCGTTCCGCGAGGGATTCCCCCCGGGCAAGGTCTACTCGTCGGCGTCCCCGCTCTGCGGGTTGGCGGGGTGGATCAGCGCGAGCGGATGCGTCAGTAACGCGGAGGGCGGGAGCGATCGCGGGTACATGGACCTGTGGACTGCGACCGAGAACTCGGTGAACGTGGTCTTCGCGCAACTCGCGCTGGACGTCGGGGCCGAGAACATCGTGGAGACCGCCCAACTCATGGGGATCACGTCGGCGCTCGACGCCGTGCCCTCGATCACACTCGGCGTCGAGGAGGTCTCGACGCTGGACATGGCTTCGGCGTTCGGAACGCTCGCGAACCAGGGCGTGCACTGCGAGCCGTACGCGGTCGCGCGGGTCGAAGCGCCGGACGAGGACGGGAACGGCGTGCACAACCTCTACCGGCATCGCCGGCAGTGCGAGAAGGCGATCTCCCCCGACATCGCGAACCTCATCACGGCGATGCTCCAACGCGTGGTCACGAGCGGCACGGGCACGGCCGCGAACATCGGCCGCCCGGTGGCCGGCAAGACGGGCACCGCGCAGGACTACACGAACGTCTACTTCGCCGGCTACACGCCGCAGGTCTCCACCGCCGTGTGGGTCGGGCACCCTTTGGGTCAGATCGCGATGAACGGGTACTTCGGCGGCACCGTCGCGGCACCCATCTGGCACGACTTCATGATCCAGGCCATGCAGGGATACCGGATCGAGGGCTTCTCGGCGCCGCCCGCGCCCGCACGGGGCCAGGTCCCCGACGTCGTCGGGCTACGGTCGGAGGAGGCACAGGCGCTTCTGGTCGAGGCCAACTTCACGCCGGTGATCGAGAAGGTCGACTCGTTCGAAGAGACGAACACGGTCCTGTCGCAGACGCCGGGAGGCGGGACGAGCGCGGTTCTCGGCAGCGCCGTGACCATCCAGGTCAGCAACGGCAAGGGCGAGCCCGTGCTCGTTCCGCACCTCAAGGGCTTGCGCGAGGACGACGCCGTGAAGGAGCTCGAGAAGCTGGAGCTGCTCGCGTCGATCACGTACGTCGACGTGAACGACCCGGAACTCGACGGGATCGTCCTGGCTCAGACGCCGATCGGCGACGGCACCAAGGAGGTCGACGCCGGGACGACCGTCGAGCTCCAGGTCGGCGAGCTCCAGAACGGCAACGGCAACGGCAACGGCAACGGCAACGGCAACGGCAACGACAACGGCAACGGCAACGGCAACGGCAACGGGAACGGCAACGGGAACGGCAACGGGAACGGTTCGCGGGCACTCCTGCGACGCCGCGCCTAGTCGCCGAGGCGCTCGCGGACCTTCCGCTGGACGACGGTGCCGTCGACGGCACCCTTCGCCTTCCCCATGACGGCGCCCATGACCTTGCCCATCTCCTTCACGGACGTCGCGCCGGTGGCGGCGAGGGCCTCGTCGATCAGGGCGTCGACGGCCGCCTCGTCGAGCTGCTCGGGCGCGTAGGGCTCCAGCACCTCGCGTTCCGCGCGTTCCTTCTCGGCGAGCTCGAGCCGGCCCGCGGACTCGAAGGCCTCGATCGACTCGAGCCGCTTCTTGACCTCCTTGGCGGCGACGTCGCGGACCTCGTCGTCCGAGAGCTCGCGGCGAAGCTCCTTCTCCCGGTTCGTGATCGCGGCGACGAACATCCGCAGCGCTCCGAGGCGAACGCGTTCGCCGGCCTTCAGCGCGGCCGTCATCTCCTCGTGTGCCTGCTGCTTGAGGGTGGCGTCGCCCACCGTAGACTCCCCTCTCGTGCTTGCGTGGATCCTGCTCGCGATCGCCCTCGCCGGCGTCGCGTGTGTGATGTACGGGGTCTTGATCGAGCGTCGCGCGTACCGGTTGGTCCGCCGCCGCTTGGCCATCCTACCGGCGAACGGTCCCGAAACGCTCAACGTCCTGCATCTGTCGGACCTGCACTTCGTCCGCGGCGACGAGCGGAAGCGACGGTTCCTGGGATCGCTGCCTACGTCCGACGTCACCGTCGTCACCGGCGACTTCCTAGCCGAACCCGAGGCGGTCGAGATCGCGGTCGCGGCCGTCGGCGCGAACCGAGGACGTCTCGCCTCGTGGTTCGTCCTCGGATCGAACGACTACTTCGCGCCCCGCTTCGTGAATCCGTTCCTCTACCTGGTCCGGCGGAGCGGCGCGAGACCCCGGCGCGCGCAACGCGGTCGCCCTCGGGACCTCGTGGCCGCGCTGCAGGCGGACGGATGGCGAGACCTCACGAACGTGCGTGAGGAGATCGATCTCGAGGGCCTGCCCGTGGAGCTTCTCGGATTGGACGACGCCCATATCCGCAAGCACGACCTGCGCATCGCCCCCCGCCGGTCGCCGGAGCGCTTCGGTTTCGCGGTCATGCACTCGCCGGACTCCGCCCCGGAGGCCGTCGCGTGCGGCTATCCCTTCGTCGTCGCGGGGCACACGCACGGAGGGCAGGTGCGGTTGCCCATGGTCGGGGCGCTCGTCACGAACTCACACCTGCCACGGCGTGTCGCCTCCGGCCTGCTACGGCTCGGCGACGGCCTGGTACACGTCTCGCCGGGGCTCGGGACGAGCAAGTTCGCGCCGTTCCGCTTCCTCTGTCCTCCCGAGGCGACGATGCTCGAGCTGTCGCGAGCGCCTCAGCCTCGGGAGCAGTAGAAGCAGCCGCCCTCGGTGTCGATGCCGTGCCACGGCGCAACCGAGGCTCCCCGGTCACCGGGCTGGCCGTGCAGCTCGATCAACCGATCCTCGATGTTGTTCGCGGTCGTGGTCTCGAACAACAGTCCGGTGGGATTCACCTCGGTCCGGATGTAGTACCCGCCGTTCGGCAGATCCGTGATGTCGAACGCCTGTCCGGGGATGAACTGCCCGTAGGTGTCGCCCCAGCCGACGTCGAGAACCTCGCGGATCCAGATCGCCCCGGGTCCTCCGCACATCGAGAACAGGTCGCCGCCGAAGAAGGCGGTCCAGTTGGCGTTCGGCACCGAGAGATCGATCGCGTCCGTGTTGGCGAGACACCAGGACTGCTTGCCTGAGATCGCGATCTCGCCGCTGTTCGCATCGAGGATCGAGTACTGCGTGAACTCCTCGAAGTGCCAGTGCGTGTGCGACCGGTGGTACTCCAGCTGGCCGACCGGTGCCCGGCCTACCGGTGTCCCATCGACGTGGAAGTACTGATAGGCGTCCATGAAATCCTCGTCGACCTCGCGGAACCCCTCGACGACCAGGGTCCCGGGACCGGCGTTCCACTCGGTGGAGTTGAACGCGAGGTAGTCATGGCCCTTGCGGTGATACGTCGAGATCCCCCACGCCGGCAGCGCGACGAGGTCCGGCAGCCCCTCGGGATCGGGGGTCGTGGTCGTCGGAACGCGCGGACCAGGCGCGTACGGGGACGCCAAGGTCCGCTCGGCGCGAGCCGGGATGGTGCCGCGGTCGAACACCTCGATGCGCACGCGAGCTTCGGACTCGTGAGGCTCGAGGCCGAGCGCCTCGACCCACAAGGGGTCGACCCACACGCGGAGCGAGTAGTGGCGCCGCGGCGCGTTGAACCCGAGCCCGAAGTCGGACATCGCGTTCACGGCCCAGTGATCGTCGATCCCCCACACCATGCCCCGGGTGAAGGGGTTGCCGCCGCAGATGTACGGATACGCCGAGTTGACGGGGCCCTCGTCGTCGAGCCGGGCTCGGTAGTAGGTGTTCGGACAGAAGTCGAACGACTCCCGCGTGATCAACGTGCCGTGGGCGTCCCGGAGGCTCAGGTGCATGAAGTCCTTCAAACCGGACCAGCCCCGCAGCAGCTCGACGGGGAGCGTCCGAAGGATCGCGCCCGTGGTCGGGTCCGTTTGGACCAAGGTCACCGGCGAGTCGTAGTCGGCACGCGTCGCCCGGAGCTCGAACCCGCCGCCGACCGAGGCCACCCAGACACCGGGGTCGACGAACGCGAAGTTGCGCCGGTCGCGTTCGACGGTGACCCGCGTGGTGGCGGCGAACAGCCGCACCTTCGGGGGATCGACTGCCGCCGCTTGCGGCATCCCTGCGAGCAGAGTCAGCGAAGCGAGGGCGAGAGCGAACGAGGCGAACGTGCGGCGCGCGCGAGACATGGGGATCCCCTCCTGGTCGAGAGCGGCCGGCCGATGGTACCGGGGTACGACGCCTTCGGCTTGCCTCGCGTTCCGCCAGGGACGAGAGAAGGACCGATCAGCGGCCTGCCGCCCGCTCGTAGACGCGCTCGTAGCCGGCGACCATCGCATCCTTCGAGAAGAGACGCTGAACACGCTCACGGAACACGCGGGGATCGAGCTCGTCGAGGTGGGCGAGTTTCTCGGCAGCACGCTCCGCGTAGGCCTCGACCTCCACGATCCATCCCGTCGTGCCGTCCTCCACCAGCTCGGGAACGGAGCCTCGCGGCGTGCCGATCACCGGGGTGCCGCATGCCATCGCCTCGACCATGACGAGGCCGAAGGGCTCAGGCCAGTCGATGGGGAACAGCAGGGCCTTCGCGCGGCGAAGGAGGCCGACCTTCTCGTCGTGCGTGATCTCACCGAACACCTCGAAGTCCGAGGGGAGGATCGGCTTCACCCTTTCCTCCCACTCGTGGTGCTCCTCGGGCTCGGCGATCTTCACCGCGGACACGAGTCGCACGCCCGCCACCTTCGCGGCCTCGACGGCGCGCCGCCATCCCTTCTCTGGCGCCGCGCGACCGAGGAACAGGACGAAGTCCTCCTTCTGCTCCTGGAGTGGATACATGTCGAGGTCGATCCCGTTGTAGACGAAGCCTCCGTAGTGGAGACCGGGTTCGAACGCCTTCTGCGCCTCGCTGATCGCGACGTACCACGCGCGGTCGCCGACCTGTGAGTACAGGAGCTTCATGTCGGGCGTGAACGATCCGTGCAGCGTGTGGATCGTCGGGATCCCCGTCTCGATCGCCGCGGCGAGCGCCGAGAACGGCGAGTGCACGTGCAGAATGTCGAAGCGCGATCGCGCATCTTTGAGCGCCGCGAGGGTCTGGGTCGTATCCAGGACGATGTCGTTGATCGCCGTAGGGCCGAGCGCCCGCTCGTAGACGTACTCGAGCCGGGCCTTCGTGCGGGAATCGCCGGTCGCGAACAAGGTCACCTCGTGGCCGGCCTCCGCGAGCCCGTCGGCCAGCAGCGCCACGACCCACTCGATCCCGCCGTAGCCCTTGGGGGGCACGGCCAGCCACGGTGGAGAGAGCTGCGCGATCCTCATGCCACCTCCATCGTCGGCGCCGCGAGCCGCAATGTACCCGGTCGCCTGGAGGTCGAGCCGCTAGACTGGGCACACGGGACGTAGCGCAGCTTGGTAGCGCGCAGCGTTCGGGACGCTGAGGTCGCGGGTTCAAGTCCCGCCGTCCCGACCCAACATCGGTCGAACCGCTCCAACCCTGCGAGGACGAAAGGTTCCGCAGCAAAGCAACAGAGGTTTGACTGGCCCCCGGCCGGTCGGTATCCTCGTTCACGGCTGCCGGGAGGCAGCCTTCTTCATGTCCGGAGGGTGATGACCAGAACCGTCCGACTCCTTTCCGCCCGGCTTCTCGCCGTGGTGATCCTGGTTTCGGCTTCCCTCGGCTCCGTAACCCTTTCCTCCGCGGCTCCCACCCAAGAGGACGTCCGCCGCGCGAAAGAGCGACTCGACGCTCTCAACCGCGATCTCTCCCTGCTCGTGGAGCGGTACAACCAGGCGCGGATCCGCCTGAACGACGTGCAGGTGCGCCTTGCCGACGTCCGCCTCCAGGCGGTGCGGGCGCAGGCCGAAGCGGAACGCGCGATCGGGAGCCTCAACCGCTCCGCGGCCCGCGCGTTCACGAGCTTCGGATCCCAGTTCGCGGTGCTGTTGGACGCCACCTCCCTCGGGGATTTCTCCGACCGGCTCGAGTTCATCGGGAGCATGGCGGAGGCGGACGCGGACCTCGCCACACAAGCCGAGCTCGCTCGCCAGGAGGCGCGGTGGACCGCCGACGAGCTGAGGGCAGCCGTCGAACAGAGGCACGAGGTCCTCGATGAGCTCGCGGCGCAGAAGGAGCAGATCGACGCGCGCGTCGACGAAGCGCGAGCGTTGTACTCCGAGCTCGATCGCGAGTACCACGAGGCGATCGCGGCGGCTCGAGCGGCGGCCGAGGCCGCCGCGCAGCAGCTGTCCACGGGCGGCGCCGGCGGCTCCGGCGGCGGTGGCTCGGTCGGTGTCTCTCCGATCTCGCCTCCCCCCGCTCCGAACGCGAACGTCGCAACCGTCCTGGACGCGGCCTACTCGGCGATCGGAACCCCGTATCAGTGGGGGGGCTCAAGCCCCCAGACCGGATTCGACTGCTCGGGCTTCACGATGTGGTCATGGGCGCACGCCGGCGTCTCGCTCCCGCACTCCTCGGCCGCGCAGTACAGCTCCCTGCCGCACGTCGCACGCGAGGATCTGCAAGCCGGCGACCTCCTCTTCTTCTACAGCCCGATATCGCACGTCGGGATGTACGTGGGAGGCGGACGGATGATCCACTCGTCGCACCCGGGAACCACCGTCTCCGTCGTCGCGGTGTACTGGGACAGCTTTAGCGGCGCCGCTCGGCCGGGCTGAACCGGCCAACGCCCTCTTCCATCGACCGAGCTCCGGCCGCGGATCGAGCTCCGGCGGGATCGCTCAGGCGGGAGACATGTCCCCGAGGTCGGTGAGCCTTGTGTCCGCTTGCTGCACGAGCGCGTCGTTGCCGATCTCGACCGCGGCGGCTCGCGCTTGCAGCAGAAGGTCCCGGGCCTGCTGCCTGCGGACATCGGTCTTGCCGGACGTCGCGTACTTGAGCTTCTCGTCCGCCTTGACGATGAGCTCGAAGATCTCCTTCGGATCCAACCGGACTCCTCACATCATGTGAACGGGCTTGGACTCCTGCGCCTCCAGGAACTGCCGGATGCCGATGGCGGCCGCCGCTCCTTCGCCGACGGCGGACGCGAGCTGCTTCGTCGAGCCCGAGCGAACGTCCCCGGCCGCGAACACGCCGGGCACGTTGGTCATCATCCCCATCCCCGTGAGGATCAGGCCGCGGTCGTCCAGATCGACGACGCCCTTGACGAACTCGGTATTCGGGTCGAGCCCGATGAACACGAAACACCCGGCGGGATGGAGCTCCTCGACCTCACCGGACTCCCGGTCCTTCAGCTCGATGGCCCCGAGCTTGCCGCTGCCGTCGTCCTTCGCGCGGAACCCGACGATCTCCCGGTTGAACAGGATCTCCATCCGGGCGTCCATGTTCACCTTGTCTTGAAGGAGCTTGCTCGCGGTCAACCGATCGCCCCTCTGGACGACCGTCACCTTGTCGACGAACTGCGTGAGGAACAGCCCCTCCTCGAGGGCGCTGTTGCCGCCGCCGAGGACGACGAGCTGCGACGCGCCCTTGTAGAACGGGCCGTCACAGGTGGCGCAGAAGTGGATCCCGGCACCGATCAGATCCTCCTCGCCCTCGGCGCCGGTCCGCCGGTAGGTGGAGCCCGTGGCGATGAGGGCTGCACGGCCGTGATAGTGGTCGCCGGTCGCGGCCTCGACGTCCACCCGCTCGCCGTCGCTCTCGATCCGGACGACCGAGACGGCCTGCAGCATCTCGACGCCGTACTTCTGGGCCTGCTGCACGATCCGATCGGCCAGATCGGCACCCCCGATGCCCTCGGGGAAGCCCGGGTAGTTGTCGAGGCGTTCGGTCACGCCGGCCTGCCCGCCGAGGCCCTTGCTGTCGATCACGAGTGTCTGCAGGTTCTCGCGTGCGGCGTAGATCGACGTGGTGAGGCCTGCCGGACCGCCGCCGATCACGATCAGGTCGTAGACGTGCATCATCGCCGACCGCTCGAGCCCGATCTTCTCCGCGAGCTCCTCGTTCGAGGGCTCGGACAGGTGCGAATCGTCCGGGAACACGATCGTCGGGATGATGTTGTTGCCGTTGTTGCGCTCCTGCACGATGCGGACGCCGTCGGGATCGGTCTCGATGTCGTGCCATTCGAACGGGACCCGCTGGTCGCCGAGGAACCGCTTCGCGCGCCGGCAGTCGGGGCACCAGCTGGCGCCGTAGACCTTGATCGTGTCGACCATCGCAGACCCCTTTCGAGCGGTTCCGCGGAACACCGCTGAGTGCCCCCGAGCGACCGGAGCGTTACACGTTCCCGGACAGTCCGCCACCGCCGCCCGGGATGGTTCACACTGTCGGGCGCCATGGCGGACCCGCTGCTCGCCCCGTCGATCCTCTCGGCCGACTACGCCCGTCTGGCCGAGGAGATCGCCCGCGTTCGGCCGGCGTCCGACTGGCTCCACATCGACCTGATGGACGGCCATTTCGTCCCGAACCTGTCGATCGGCCCGCCGGTCGTGTCGTCGATCCGCAAACACACCGACCTGTTCCTCGACTGCCACCTGATGGTGACCGATCCGGGGATGTGGCTGGAGCCGCTCGCCGAGGCCGGAGCCAACCTGTGCAGCGTGCACGTCGAGCTCGGCGATCCGACCGCACCGCTCGCGCGGACGCGGGAGCTCGGGATGCAAGCCGGCGTGGTGGTCGACGGCCCCACGCCGTTCGAGATCGTCGAGCCGTTCCTCGACGACCGGATCGACCTCCTGCTCGTGATGACGATCACGGCGGGATTCGGCGGCCAGCCGTTCGTCCGCGAGCATCTGGAGAAGGTTCGACGGGCCGCGAGCCTTCGCGAGCAGCGCGGCGCAACGTTCCTCATCGAGGTAGACGGAGGTATCTCGCCGCAGACCGCGGGCGAGGCGGCGCGGGGCGGCGCCGACGTGCTCGTCGCGGGGAGCGCGATCTTCCTCGCGCCGGACCCGCTCGAGGCCGCGCGGGCGATCCGTGCCGCGGCGTCGCGCTGACCGACGGCGCGGAGAGGCTCTCCGCCGCCGCGCGAAACCGGTTCGCCCTCTCGCGGACAGAGGACTACGGTGATGGACTCGCTGTTCTCATGAGAGGAGCAGGCCGATGGACCCTCTCCAACAGCTCTCGGCCGCGGGCCAGAGCCCATGGCTCGACTTCGTCCGCCGCACCCTGATCTCGAGCGGCGAGCTGCAGCGGTTGATCGATGAGGCCGGTATCACGGGCGTGACGTCGAACCCGAGCATCTTCGGCAAGGCGATCGGCGGGTCCACCGACTACGACGAGGAGGTCGTGCGGATCGCGAACGCCGGAGAGGACCACGACGCGCTCGCGGTCTTCGAGGAGCTCGCGATCGCCGACATCCAGGCGGCCGCCGACGTCCTTCGTCCGATCTACGACGGCACCGAGGGTGCCGACGGCTTCGTGAGCTTCGAGGTCGAGCCGCGACTGGCGCGCGAGACCGATGCGACTGTGGAGGCCGCGAGCCGGCTGTGGGCACGGATCGACCGGCCGAACGTGATGATCAAGGTCCCCGGCACGCCCGAGGGCGCCGTAGCGTTCGAGCAGCTCACGGCCGACGGCATCAACGTCAACGTGACGCTGCTCTTCGCGGTCGAGGCGTACGAGCGGATCGCGGAGGCTTACGTCCGCGGGCTCGAGCGCCGGGCCGAAGCCGGCCAGCCCGTCGACCGGATCTCGTCCGTCGCGTCCTTCTTCGTTTCCCGCGTCGATTCCGCCGTCGATCCCATGCTGCCGGAGGACTCGGAGCTCCGCGGCAAGACGGCGATCGCGAACGCGAAGCTCGCGTACGACCGGTTCCGCGAGATCTTCTCCGGCTATCGCTGGGAGCCGCTCGCGGCCGCCGGCGCGAACGTTCAGCGGCCGCTGTGGGCATCGACGTCGGCGAAGAACCCCGCGTACCGCGACACCATGTACGTGGAGGAGCTCATCGGGCCCGACACCGTCGACACGATGCCGATGAACACGATCGACGCGTTCCGCGACCACGGCGAGGTCAAGGAGGGATCGGTCGCGGAAGGTGTGGAGGAGGCGCGGCGCCACGTGGATGCGCTCACCGCCCAGGGCATCGACCTCGGGACCGTGACCGACCAGCTCCTCGAGGAGGGCATCGAGTCGTTCTCGAACGACTTCGACGCGCTGCTGTCGACGATCGACGGGAAACTCGAGCGGGTTCGCGCCGGCCGGGAGCGCCAGCGCACCACGCTCTCGACGATGCTCGCTCCCGTCTCGGATCGACTGACGCAGATGGACCGCGACCGCATCGTCGAACGGATCTGGCGCAAGGACCACACGGTCTGGAAGGACGATCCGACCGAGATCACCAACCGGCTCGGATGGCTGACGGTGGTCGACCTGATGCACGAGCGCATCGGCGAGGTCGAGGCCTTCGCGAAGCAGGCGGCGGCCGACGGGTTCGAGACCGCTGTGCTGCTCGGGATGGGCGGATCCTCGCTCGCGCCGGAGGTCTTCGCGTCCACGTTCGGCTTCGCCGAGGACGCACTCGAGCTCATCGTGCTGGACACGACCCACCCGGTGACGATCGAGCGCGTCACGCGGCACCTCGAGCTGCCGAAAACGATGTTCATCGTCGCGAGCAAGTCGGGCGCAACGACCGAGACCCTTTCGCACTTCGCGCATTTCTGGGAGCGCACGCCGAACGGGGAACAGTTCGTCGCGATCACCGATCCCGGCACGCCGCTCGAAGGCCTGGCCCGCGATCACGGCTTCCGCGCCCTGTTCCCGAACCCCGAGGACATCGGCGGGCGTTACTCGGCGCTGTCGTACTTCGGGCTCGTCCCGGCCGCGCTCATCGGCGCGCCGTTGCACGCGGTGCTCAACCGGGCCGAGGAGATGGAGGTCGCGTCCGAGCGCATCGTCCCGGCCGCGCAGTGCCCCGGCGCCACGCTCGGCGCCGTCATGGGCGAGACCGCCAAGGCCGGGATGGACAAGCTCACGCTGGTGCTGCCCCAGGAGATCGCGAGCTTCGGCAACTGGGTGGAGCAGCTGATCGCGGAGTCGACGGGCAAGGAGAGCAAGGGCGTCGTCCCGATCGTCGGCGAGCCGCTGGCCGGACCCGACGTCTACGGCAACGACCGGGTCTTCGTCGCCATCGGCGATCACGACGGACTCGACGCGCTCGAGAACATCGGCCATCCGGTCATCCGCCTCGCGTACGAGGACCGGGAGCAGATCGGCGGCGAGTTCTTCCGGTGGGAGATGGCGACCGCCGTCGCAGGCTACGTCCTGGGGATCAACCCGTTCGACCAGCCGAACGTCCAGGAGGCCAAGGACGCCACGAAGCAGATCCTCGCGAGCGGCAAGGTCGAGGACCCGGGCTTCGACGACCTCGGCGCGCTCCTCAAGGAGGTCGGAGAGGGCGACTACGTCGCGATCCTGGCGTACCTCGACCGGACCTCGGAGACCGAGGAGCTGCTCCAGCGGACGCGCGTCGCGATCCGGGACCGCTTCCGCGTCGCGACGACCGTCGGCTTCGGGCCCCGGTACCTGCACTCGACCGGGCAGCTCCACAAGGGCGGGCCGAACAACGGGGTCTTCATCGAGGTCGTCGACCCCGAGCGCCCGGCCGACGTGCCGATCCCCGGCCAGCCCTACACGTTCGGGACACTGATCGACGCCCAGGCGCTCGGCGACCTTCGCTCCCTCCGGGCGCAGGGCCGGCGGGTGGCACGCGTGAAACCCGACTCGCTCTCGGAGGTGACCTGATGCAGCTCGGGATGATCGGCCTGGGCCGCATGGGCGCGAACCTGACGCGGCGGCTGATGCGGAACGGCCACGAGGTCGTCGTATACGACGTCAGCGCCGACTCGGTGCGGCAGCTCGAGGGCGAGGGCGCGATCGGCACCGGCTCCCTCGAGGATCTCGTGAACAAGCTCTCGAAGCCGCGGGCCGCCTGGGTGATGGTGCCCGCGGCGTTCGCGGAGCAGACGACCGACCAGCTCGCGCAGCTGATGGAGCCTGGGGACATCGTCATCGACGGCGGCAACTCGTATTACCGCGACGACATCGACCGCGCGGAGCGCTACGCCGAGAACGGCGTGCACTTCGTCGACGTCGGGACGAGCGGAGGCGTGTTCGGCCTCGAGCGCGGGTTCTGTCTGATGATCGGCGGCGAAGAGGGCATCGTGCGCCACCTCGACCCGATCTTCGTCGCGCTCGCACCCGGGATCGAGAGCGCGCCGAGGACGCCCGGACGAACGGGCGCGGACGCCTCGACCGCGGAGGCCGGGTACCTGCACTGCGGCCCCGTGGGCGCCGGCCATTTCGTCAAGATGGTGCACAACGGGATCGAGTACGGCCTCATGGCTGCGTACGCCGAAGGGCTCAACGTCCTGAAGCACGCGAACGTCGGCGCGGGCGAACGTGAGACCGACGCCGAGACCACGCCGCTGCGCGACCCGAAGTACTACCGGTACGACCTCGACCTCGCGCAGATCACCGAGGTCTGGCGGCGCGGAAGCGTGGTTGCCTCCTGGCTGCTCGACCTCACCGCAGCGGCCATGGCCGAGGACCCCACGCTGGATGCGTACTCGGGTCGAGTGTCCGATTCGGGTGAGGGGCGCTGGACCGTGCTCGCCGCCGTCGACGAGGGCGTCCCGGTGCACGTGCTGTCGGCCTCGCTGTTCGACCGGTTCGAGTCCCGAGACGAGGCCGAGTTCGCGAACAAGATCCTGTCCGCGATGCGCAAACAGTTCGGAGGCCACTCCGAGAAGCCGGGGTAGGCCCGTAGGATTGGCATCCGTGACCAGCGACGGTGCCCACGATCTCGCGCGCGCGGTGCGTGGCCTCGCCGACCGGCTTCCCGAACGGCTGGCGCCACTCGCCCGCGTGGCCTACAACTACCGGTGGTCGTGGACGCCCGGCGGAGAGGCCCTGTTCCGCAGCCTGGACCCGATGCGGTTCGAGCGGTGCCG
>JBBDWS010000047.1:4731-6056 GCA_040902755.1 Actinomycetota bacterium | reverse complement strand
TGTACGACGAGAGCGGGGACCTCGCCAACATCGGCGTGGTCGGGGCCTTGCCGATGATGCAGCGCCGGAAGCTCTTCGAGGAGCTCCAGCCGCTCGTCACCACGTTCGAGGGCCATCCGTGGAACTGGGCGCAGGAGGAGACGGGAACCCGAACGCCCCGCCACTCCGAGTCCAGCCGCTGGAGCGCGGGCAAGGATCTGACGTTCGTTCCGCTCAGCCCGGAGCGGGTCGTCGAGATCACGTACGACCACATGGAGGGAGCGCGACTCCGCCACACCGGCCAGTTCGTGCGCTGGCGTCCGGACCGCGATCCACACTCGTGCACCTACGAGCAGCTGGAGGGGCCGGTCACCTACGACCTCGGCGAGATCCTGGGCTCGCGCGGAGGTCCGTGACGGCGACGGCGACAACCGCCGTCGCTACATCCGGCGTTCCGGCAGGGAGAACCGGTACTCCACGATCGGCACCTCGAGGCCGAGTTGGTACAGGAGCGTGTTCAGATCTCCGTGGTGCTGGCGCTCGTGGAGGAGCGCGTGCGCGAAGATGTCCGCCGGGCTGTAGACGAGCGTCTCGCCGTCGACGTTCATCTCGCGGGGCGTGTCCAGCACACGGTCGTCGAGCGAATCGAGGTACTCGCGGTCGTGACCGCGCACGCGGCGCCGATACGCCTCGAGCTCGTCCCACGACTCCACGTGTTCCACGAGCTCGGCGGTTGTCCCGGCAGGGTCGGCGAGCCAGCGGACGTTCCCCCAGACGATGTGCGCCAGCGCGTCCCGCAGCGCGGGCCAGCCGGAGCCGGGCGCCGGCTGCGTCAGCACGTCGTCGCCGAGCGGACGGATCACCGCCTCGTACTCGCGCCAGCTGTAGTCCGTGAACGCGAAGAGGTCTTCGATGGCGGCGCGGTCCATGGTTCGGATGATAGGCCGACCCGCGGAGCGATCCTGAGGGCGGTCAGTCGGCGGCCAAGTCCGCGATGAAGACCGTGCTCACGAAGCCCGGCGTCTGGTCGCACCTGACGTTCAGGATCCCGCTAGGTCGCCTCGAGCAGGGCCTTGAGACGGGCGAGGTCGGCTCGGTTCGCTCGGCGCATCGCCGCGCCGATGACGCCGTCCATCATCCGGAGGTAGCCCTCCGGTTCGCCTCGGTTGCGGAGCGTCATCCTCGTCCCTCGGGCGGTGTCTTCCCAGCGATACGAGGTCTCCATGGGGAAGGGCCCCGACCGCATCGACATGACGAGCCGCTCCGTCGGGACGAGCTCGACGAACTCGTACGTGTACTCGAGGGTCCGGCCGAGGAAGCGGGCGCGGAACCGGACCCTCGAGCCG
>JBBDWS010000047.1:2271-4631 GCA_040902755.1 Actinomycetota bacterium | reverse complement strand
ACGGGGACGCCCTCGTGCCCGAGCGACGCCTTCCCGGACGGCAGGGTCGGCTGACGCTCGCCGTCCTGGCGTGGGAGCGGGACCGCGCGATCCCTCTCGAGGAGCTGGCGGACATCGTGTGGGACGGCGCTGGGCCGAGGGCGTGGCAGACGGCGCTCCGGGCGCTCGTCAGCAAGCTGCGCGTCGCGCTCGACGAGGCCGGCGCGGCCGCGAGCATCGAGCACGCGTTCGGCTGCTACCAGCTCCGGCTGCCCGCGGACGCGTGGGTCGATGTCGAGGTTGCGAGCGCCGCGATCCACGAGGCGGAGGCCGCCCTGCGGGCCCACGACCTGCCGGGTGCGGTGGGCGCGGCGCTGGTCGCGAACGCGATCGCCCGCCGGCCCTTCCTTCCCGGCGACGCCGGCGGATGGGTCGAGCGGCGCCGGGAGCACCTGCGCCAGATCCGGGTCCGTGCCCTCGAGGTGCGGGGTCGCGCCGCCCTCGCGACCCACGACCCGGTCGGGGCGGCGGCCGATGCCGAGCTCGTGGTCGAGCTCGAGCCCTACCGCGAGACCGGCCACGTCCTCCTCATGGAGGCGCACGCGGCCGCCGGGAACACGGCGCAAGCCCTCGCCGCATACGAGCGGCTCAGGGCCAAGCTCGCGGACGAGCTCGGAGCGTCGCCGGCCCCGGAGACCGAGTCGGCGTTCCTCCAGATCCTGCGAGCGGGCGGGTAGGCCCGTCACCGACGCTTCGCGGCGACCTCCGCGAGCCGCGTCTTGACGACCTTCTTCACGAGCCGAACGGGCAACGGCCGGCCGTACTCGAAGCTGATCGTTCCCTTCCCGGTCACGCGCGATCCGAGCTCGTCGCGGTGGTCCTCGATCGCGCTCGTGCTCATCGGGAAGAGGCTGTAGTGGTCCTTGAACCCGGCGTAGGCGATGAAGCCCTTCCCGCCGAGGAGGAACCCCGGCATGCTGTAGGTGATCCCTTCCTCGGCATCGGGCGCCGACGCGGCGATGGTCTCGCGCAGTGTCTGAAGCGGCGCTCGCTGTTCCTTCGGCAGTGATCTGAAGTACGCCTCGACGCTCTTCGGCTTCTCCATACGGACCTCGCCATCCGGTGGTCCGCGCATCATGGCACGGAGGGTGCCGGCGACCCGAGTCTCGCCGGTTAGCACCTCGCCCATCCGGCGGGTCGGCCCCGTCCGATTCAAGCTCGGATCGGATGAGCCCGACCTTTCTCCCATGAGGCACCGAGGGCTCCATCCATGAAGTGGCTCGTGCTGGTCCTCGCGGCCGTCGCGCTCGCGCGGCTCGGGTGGCGATGGCGACGCGGCGCCGCACGGCAGCGGCGGCTCATGCTCCTGTGCCAACGCGCGGGGCTGGACTTCGCGCCCATGGACCTCTCCCCGGACACCGCGTGGCTCCCGTTCGCCATGTTCGGTCGACCGGAGTCCGGAACTGAGAACGTCGTCTGGGAACGCGAGCGGGGCACCGAGATCCGCGCGTTCGACTTTTGGTATGAGGACCCGGCCGACGCGCCGCGGCGGCGATCCACGTGCGCCGTCGTGCCGCTGGCGTTCTCGGCTCCCCGGCTCCGGCTCGCCCCGCGGGACCTCGCCGATGACATGAAAGCCGTCCTCGGCCTGCGAGAGGTGCGGCTCGAGCTCGAAGAGTTCAACGACCGGTTCGTCGTCGAGTCCGAAGACGAGCGGTTCGCGATCGCGTTCCTCGAGCAGCGGATGATGGAGGGGCTCCTCGCCCTTCCCGACGGCGTGACGACCGAGGTGAAGGAGCACGTGCTCTTGCTCTCGGCTGCCCAGCTGCCCGCCGAACAGGTCCTGCTCCTCTACGACGCCGCCGTGGCGATCCATCGACGACTCCCGCGTGTCCTTCCCAGCCTGTTTCCGCCGCGGCCTGCGGAAGGCCGATACGAGGATCGCTGGCTCCAGGGACAGTGGACCCCCGATCCGACGGAGGACGTCGGCACCGGCTGACCGCGCGGTATGGCCGGGCTCCCCGATGAACGGCCATAGCGCCGGCTTGATAGATACCGATATGGGTATGTATGGTCCTCGCATGGCACGGGCTGCGACCACGGCGGACGCGTTCAACGCGGTGGCCGAGCCCCGGCGGCGGCAGATCCTGGACGTCCTTGCCGGTGGGGAGCGGTCGGTGAGCGATCTCGTGGACGAGCTCGGCCTGGGGCAGCCGCAGGTC
The DNA here is from genome assembly GCA_040902755.1 of Actinomycetota bacterium. Taxonomy (GTDB): domain Bacteria; phylum Actinomycetota; class UBA4738; order UBA4738; family HRBIN12; genus CALGFI01. The sequence goes on along the minus strand of JBBDWS010000047.1, from coordinate 2,430 downwards.
TCCAAGCACCTGCGCGTCCTGCGAGCGGTGGGACTGGTGGATGTGCGAGACGCAGGGAGGCAGCGGATCTATCGACTCAACGGCGATCCCCTCAAGCCCATCCACGACTGGGTGAAGAGCTACGAGCTGTCGTGGACCCAGCGGTTCGAGCGGCTGGAC
>JBBDWS010000047.1:0-2171 GCA_040902755.1 Actinomycetota bacterium | reverse complement strand
CGTTCGCTCCGGTCGGCCCGGCCTCTTCCGGGCCCACCCCGCGGGCCGAGGGGGGTGGTGTTAGTCTCCCGGCTTCTTCACATCAGGAGGTGTCATGGCTACCTATCTCATGCGTTTCAGCTACACGCCTGAGACGTGGTCGAAGCTCATCCAGAACCCCGAAGATCGCCGCGATGCAGCGCGTGCGTATGCCGAACAGGTGGGGGGCGCTCTCCACGGCTTCTGGTACGGCTTCGGCGAATACGACGGCTACGCGATCATCGAGGCCCCCGACAACGTTTCGATGGCCGGCCTCGTGCTCGCGATCACAGCAGGTGGCGCTCTCGCGTCGGTGGACACCACGGTGCTGATGACCGTCGAGGAAACGCTCGAAGCGCTCGCGAAGGGCAAGGGCATCGGCTACCGCAAGCCGGGAGAGTCGTGAGCGAGGACCCGCTGGCTACGAGTAGAACTCGATGATGAGGCGCTCGTCGATCGGGACCGGCAGCGGGATCTCAGCGCGCTCGGGGTAGCGCGAGAGTGTGCCCTGGAACTGGTCCTTGTTCCGGTACAGATAGGGCGGCGGGTCGGGGGTGAGCTCGAGCGCCTCGTGCACGTAGACGAAGTTCTTCGCTTTGTCCGAGAGCTCGATCGTCTGCTCGGGCTTGACCTGCGCGCTCGGCACGTTGAGCCGGCGGCCGTCGACCTTCACGTGGCCGTGACTCACCAGCTGGCGGGCCTGCCGCTGCGACAGGGCGAACCCGAGCCGCTGGATCACGGCGTCGAGGCGCGTCTCGAGCTGGCGGATCATCTCCTCGCCCGTAACGCCGCTCAAGCGGCTGGCCTTGTCGTAGTAGGCACGCATCTGTCGCTCGCCCACCCCGTAGATCGCGCGGAGCTTCTGCTTCTCGAGCAGACGCACCTGGTACTCGGAGAAGCGCTTGCGGCCGCGGCCGTGCTGGCCCGGCGGGTAGGGACGCTTGATGGCCGGGCAGTTGGGCCGCCCACAGAGGGGCTGGCCAACCCGGCGACACATCTTGTGGCGAGGTCCGATCTTGTCCATTGCGGTCAGCCAGCCTACCAACCGCCCCGACCTGCGACATCGCGACGTCGCCGGGCACGGGTAGCCTCGCGCGTGATGGACCTCGAGGAGCGCGTGATCGGGAGCTGTCTCGGCCTCGCGCTGGGGGACGCCCTGGGGGCGCCGTTCGAGTTCCTACGCGCGAGCGCCGTCCCGCATCCGGTTCCTGCGCTCGACCGGCCCTGGCGGGGCGGGCCCGAGGGCTCGACGACCGACGACACCGCGATGGCCCGGAACCTCATGCGGAGTCTGGCCGCTCGGGACGGGTTCGACGCGGCGGACCTGATCCAACGGCACGTCGAGTGGCTCAGATCCGACCCACCGGATGTCGGAACGCTCACGGGTCGCGTCCTTCGGCGCGTCGCGGCGGGCGAGGACGCGGTGGCGGTCGCTCGCGATGTCTGGGAGCAGCGCGGCCCGGAAGTCTCGGCCGGGAACGGGTCCGTCATGTACTGCGCCCCGCTCGGTCTCGCGTACGCGAATCGGCCGGACGAGCTGTTCGAGCTCGCGCCCGCGCTGTCGGCGCTCACGCACTTCGACGGGCGCTGCCGCACGGCGGTGCTCGCCGTCACGCTCGCCGTCGCAGCGCTCGTCCGGGGCGAGGAGGCGGAACATGCGGCCCGCTCCGCGCTCGAAGCGGTGGCCGACCACGAGGGCGGAGAGGAGCTCGAGTACCTCGTCGATGCCGTGGGCGGGGCTCGGCCGGTCGACGGTCCCGATCAGGGGTTCTGCCTGTTCACCGCCGGCCTTGCATTCCACGCGCTCGTCCGTGGCGGCGACGCCGAGAAGGAGCTCCGTCGGGTGGTCTCTCTGGGCGGCGACACCGACACGAACGCCGCGGTCGCCGGCGCGCTCACCGGCGCGCGCGACGGCGTCGACGGCTTGCCCGCCGAATGGCTCGAGCGGCTCGTCGATCGAGATGCGATCCGCGGCGAGGCGGCCCAGCTCGTTGCTCTCGCCGCGCGCTGATCGCGACGAGCTCCCTCGTCGAGGCGTTCAGCCAGCGTTCGAACGCGTGAAGCCGCCGAGTGAGAGGGGCTTGACGGTCAGATGGACCCCCGACCCCGCCAGGTGTTGCATCATCTCGCGGGCCGCATCGCTGAGCTCCCCG
>JBBDWS010000046.1:0-6168 GCA_040902755.1 Actinomycetota bacterium | reverse complement strand
ACGACGCTTCGGGACCGTATCGAGAAGCGCTGAAGGCAGAGACGAGAGGAGGCTACGTTGAGTTCGACCGACCTCGGGTCTTCTTCACGCGTGTAGGGTCGGGGAGATGAGGATCGGCGCGGGACTCTCGACGGATCTCGATCCGGCGACGGCCACGGCGCACGCCGTGGAGAAGGCCCGGTCCGGGCTCGGCGAGGCCGAGGTGTCGCTCGCGGTGCTCGTCACCTCTCGGCACCACGCACCGTCCGCCGAGGTTGCATCCGAGGTCCTGCGGCTCGAGGCCGGACCTGAACGCGTGATCGGGTGCGTCGCCGAGACCGTGGTGGGTGGCGACCGCGAGATCGAGGACGGCCCGGCCGTCGCGGTGTGGCTGGCTTCGTTGCCCGAGCCCGTCGAGACCTTCCACATGGAGTTCGTCCGGACCTCGGAGGGCGGGTTGCTCGCCGGCTACCGCTTCGGGGAGGGACCGGGGTCGTGCCTGCTGATCGGCGATCCCTACTCCTTCCCGACCGACCTCCTGCTCGAGCACCTGAACGAACGGTTCCCCGGAACGGTCGTGATGGGCGGGATGGCGAGCGGCGGGACCCGGCCCGGCGAGACGCGCCTGTTCCTGGACGATCGCGTGGTGGACTCCGGCGCCGTGGGAGCGAGCCTATCGGGCATCCGGATCCGTGCGCTCGTCTCGCAGGGTTGCCGCCCCATCGGCGAGGTCTACACGGTGACGCGAGCCGAGGGGAACGTCGTCCACGAGTTGGGCGGCATGTCGCCGCTGGAGCGGCTCCAAGAGCTCGTCGACACGGTCGCGCCGAGGGACCGCGAGCTGCTCGCTCGTGGCCTGCACGTCGGCCATGTTATCGACGAATACAAGACCGATCCGGGGCGAGGGGACTTCCTCGTCCGCGGCGTCATGGGCGTGGACGCACAGAGCGGCGCGATGGCGGTGGGGGACCGCGTCGATGTCGGTGAGAGCATCCAGTTCCACGTCCGGGACGAGGCGACCGCGGACGAGGACCTGCGCACGCTGCTCGAGCAGCAGGAGGAGCCGGCGGCCGGAGCGCTGCTGTTCACCTGCAACGGCAGGGGATCCCGCTTGTTCTCGGTGCCGGATCACGACGCGTCGCTCGTCTCGGAGAAACTCGGAGGCGTTCCGCTCGCCGGATTCAACTGCGCGGGCGAGATCGGTCCGGTCGGCGGGAAGAACTTCCTCCACGGCTTCACCGCGTCGATCGCTCTGCTCACCGAGGCCTGAACCCGCAGGTCGTCGGTCTCGGACGGCCGAAACACGCCTTGCGGCGTATGGTAGGAGGCCGAGCGGCCGAGCGGCCGAGCCGAAGAGGAGGCGACGTTGGGCGATGACCCGTCTGCCGATGCGGGCGAACGATGCCCGCGCGTCGGGTGCTCGTTACGGGCGCATCGCGGCGTGGCTGCTGCTGATCGCAGGCTTGCTCCTCGCCGCTGACTCGACCGCGCACGCGCAGGGCGTCCGCAGCATCGTCGTCGTCGAGGTCGACGGCGTCATCACGCCGGTGATCGCCGACCACGTCCGCGACGCCCTCGACCTCGCCGAGCGCGAAGGGCACCAGGCGCTCCTGGTCGAGCTCGACACGCCCGGCGGGCTCGACACGTCGATGCGCGACATCGTCCAGTCGTTCCTGAACGCGCGCGTGCCCGTCATCGTGTACGTGTCGCCGCAGGGGGCGCGCGCGGCCTCGGCCGGCGCGATCATCACGTTGGCCTCCCACGTCGCCGCGATGGCGCCCGGCACCTCGATCGGCGCCGCGACGCCGATCGACCTCGAGGGCGGCGACCTGGCGGAGAAGGTGATCAACGACGCCGCCTCGTACGCCGAATCGATCGCCGAACAGCGCGGCCGCAACGTGGAGTTCGCGATCGACGCCGTGCGCGAGGGCCGCTCGGTGGCGGCGAGCGAGGCATTCGAGCTCGGCGTCGTGGACCTGCTCGCCCGCGACCGGGTCGAGCTGCTGGAGGCTCTCGACGGGCGCGTCATCGAGCTCGACCCAGGGGGGGACGTGACGCTCAGGACCGCCGGAGCCGAGCTCGTCGAGGTGGAGCTCGGGCTCGCGCGGAGTGTGCTGCAGTGGCTCTCCGACCCGAACCTCGCGTTCCTGTTCATCTCGATCGGCACGCTGGCGATCCTGTACGAGCTCGCGAACCCGGGGTTCGGCGGTGGGGCGATCGCCGGCGTGATCCTGCTCGTTCTCGCCTTCACGGCGCTCTCGGTTTTCCCGGTGAACGCGGCCGGTGTGATCCTGCTCGTGCTGGCGGCGGCGCTGTTCATCGCGGAGCTGTTCGTCCCCGGGATCGGCGTGTTCGCTGCCGGCGGGACGGTCGCGCTCGTCCTCGCCGGCCTGTTCCTGTTCCGCGGACCGATCGGGGTCGATCCCGTCGTGCTCCTGCCGACGGCCTTGGTTGCCGGCGCAGGGTCCGTCGCGCTCGGGCGGGTCGCGTGGCGATCTCGCCGTCTCGCCGGGTCGACCGGTGCGGACGCGATCGTCGGCGGCCGGGCCACCGTCCGGTCGGTCGAGGGAGACGATGCCCTCGTGTGGCTCCAAGGCTCGTGGTGGACCGCGCGCGCGGCTCGCGGGACGCTCCAGCCCGGGCAGCGGGTTCGCGTCCTGGAGATGGACGGCCTCGAGCTCGTCGTCGAGCCCGAGCCGCAGCCCGAGCCGGAGCCGCAGCCGGAGCCTCAGAAGGACGATGCAACCGCGCAAGGCGCGGAAAGGGGAAGGCCATGAGCGAAGCACTCCTGTACGGGATCCTGGCGGCCGTCGCGCTGCTCCTCCTGCTCGTCTTCTCGGCCGTGAAGATCGTTCCCGAGTACGAGCGGGGCGTCATCTTCCGGCTGGGCCGCGTGATCGGAGCGAAGGGACCGGGCCTGTTCGTCATCATCCCGGTCGTGGACCGGATGGTCCGCGTGAACCTGCAGACGGTGACGATGGACATCCCGCCGCAGGACGTCATCACGCGGGACAACGTGACGGTCCGGGTGAACGCCGTCACCTACTTCAACGTCGTGGACCCGGTCAAGGCGACGGTGGTGATCCAGAGGTACATCCAGGGGACGTCGCAGATCGCCCAGACCACGCTGCGGAGCATCCTGGGCCAGGTCGACCTCGACGACCTCCTGATCAACCGCGACGAGATCAACCAGCGGCTGCAGAAGATCATCGACGACCTGACGAACCCCTGGGGGGTCAAGGTCACGCTCGTCGAGGTGAAGGACGTCGAGCTCCCCGAGAGCATGCGTCGGGCGATGGCCCGTCAGGCCGAGGCCGAGCGCGAGCGGCGTGCCAAGGTGATCCACGCGAAGGGCGAGCTCGAGGCGGCCGAGAACCTGAGCCTGGCCGGGGAAGTGCTCGAGCGACGCCCCGGCGCGATGCAGCTGCGGATGCTCTCGACCATGACGGAGGTGGCGGCGGAGAAGAACTCGACGTTGATCTTCCCGATCCCGATCGAGCTGCTTCGCTTCGCGGCCGCCGCGGCCGCACCGGCCGGCGCACGGGAGGGCGACGGCGAGCAGCCGGAGGGCTCCGCCGGTTAGGCTCGGCGGAGAGGAAACGAGCGCCGGGTCTCGGCTCCAGGAGGAAGACAGTGGATACACCGAAGCTGTCCATGACCGCACGACGCTCGCTGGAGGAGCGGCTGCGCAAGCTCGAGGAGGAGCGGGTCCCTCGACTCGAGCGCGAGCTCGCGGATTCGGGGGACCCGTTGGTCGATGCGGCGCTGAGGGCAACGAGCCATGAGGTGGCCACCGTGCGCCGGGCGCTGGCCACCGCAACGCCCCTCGAGGAGGAGCCGCACGACCCGACGGTGGTCGAGCTTGGCGACACGGTGACCGTGCGCCGAGTCGGTTCGGTCGAGCGCGAACGTTTCACCTTGGTGGGGGAGCTCGAGGCGCGCCTGGACGCGTCCTGGATATCGGTGGAGTCGCCGCTCGGGTCCGCTCTGTTGAAGAGCCGCACCGGCGAGAGGGTCGAGACGAAAACGCCCGACGGACCGGTGAGCTACGAGCTCCTGGCGATCGAGAGGTCGTAGCACCGGCAGGCACGGCTCTACATCGTGCCCCGTGTCAGGCGAGGATCCCCAGCGCAAGCGGCCGCGACGAGGTACAGGCCGATGCCGTCGGAGAGGTGCTCTCGATCCGGCCGCCGAACACGAGGCGAACCCATCGGAGGAACTCGAACCCGTTGCTATGGACAGCAGTGGACTTGCCGATCGCCAGTAGGCGACGGAGCTCTTGATCGCTTGGTTTCCTGTCGTCGGTCATCTCTGCGCCTCCTATGACGAACGGGTGACTTCCGTTTCCGTACTCGACCGTATGAACGGGGACGTCTATCGCCGGTTGATCGTGATGTCGCTCACTTCGGCGCCTGCCTGCGTGAGGCTCCGAAGGATCTTCTCGTCATCCCCACCCCGGCCTCGGTCGGCGCCTACATCGCCGAGGAGCCGGGGACGTACCTCGCGCAGGCGGCGATCACCTCGCAGGTGGCGATCGGCGGTCTGGTCGTGGGTTTGGCGGCGGGGCTGCTGCTCGCGGTTGCCGCTTGGGTGTCGCCCACGGTCAGCGCGCTGATCCGGCCGGCCGTCCTCGTCATCCCGACCGTGCCGATCGTTGTGATCATCCCCGTCGTCGCGAGCATCGTGGGGTTCAATCGGTGGACGGTCGTGCTGGTAGCGGTCCTGCTGTCGTTCTTCCCCGTCTTCGTCCTCGCGACGTCCGGGTTGCAATACCGGCCCGCGGGCGCCGACGACGTCTTCTCGGCGCTCGGCGCCTCGCCGCTGACGAGGCTGCGCCACCTGGCCCTGCCGTCGGCGGTGCCGAACCTGATGACGGCGGTCCGCATCTCGGCCGCCGCATGCTTCCTGGGAGCGCTCGTCGCGGAGTGGCTCGTCGGCACGAGCGGGCTCGGCCAGCTCTTCCGCGAGAGTCGGGCGCTCCTGCAGCCCCAGCGGGCCTGGGGCGCGATCGCCGTCAGCGTCGTCGTGTCCGTGGCGGCGTACCTCGTGGCGTATCGCGCGGAGCTCTGGGGACGCGAACGATGGTCGTGAGCGGGCACCGGCGCTCGACGGAGACGCTTCCGAAGAGTCACCTACACATCCACGCCGACGGCAGCTTCCCCAGGGACGCCGTCCACGAGCTCGCCCGGCGGCGCGGCGGCTCGGCGCCGGAGCCCACGGAGCGGTTCGACGACACGGAGGAGTTCTTCCGCCGCTACACGCAGGTCTGCGATCTGTCGGGCTCACTCGACGATCTCGCGGGCCTCTGCGCGGCGCTCGTCGCGTCCGAGCGCGAGCACGGCGTCACCTACCTCGAGGTCGGCGTCGAGCCCCAGATGTACGCGCCGCGCCTCGGGTCGCTCGACGAGGTCCTCGCCGCGATGGTCGCCGGCTACCGCCAGGGAGCAGCCGCGGAGGGCATGGAGGTCGGCTGCATGGTCGGAGTGAACACCGACCACCCGGTGGCGCTCGCCGAGGAGGTCGCCGATTCCGCGGTCCGGTTCGCCGGCGAGGGCGTCGTCGCGTTCGGGACGGCCGGATTCGTGGAGCCCGCCGGGTTGTCGCGGTTCCGTCCGGCCGTCGATCGAGCGCGATCGGCCGGCCTTCGGATCGTCTCGCATGCGGGGCAGGTCGGCGGGCCCGAGAGCGTCGTTGAGGCCCTCGATGAGCTGGAGCCCGACCGCATCGCCCACGGGATCAACGCGGCTCGGGATCCGGCGGTGCTCGAGCGGCTCGCGGTCGAGGGCGTCGTCTGCGACGTCTGTGTCACCTCCAACGTCCGGCTGGCGATGGTGCCAAGCTACGAGGAGCACCCGTTGCCGCGGATGCTCGAGGCCGGCGTCCCCGTCACGCTGAACGCGGACGACGAGTACTGGTTCGGGTCGAGCATCGCGCGGGAGTACGAGGTTGCCCGGGACCTGTTCGACCTCTCGGACCAGGACCTCGCCCGGATCGCGCTCGCCGGCACGAACCGGACGGGGATGTCGGAGGAGACGCGACGGTCCATGATCGAGGGGATCGAGACGTGGCTGTCCGTCGATCCGTCCTGACCGCTACGAACCGTCGGCGCTTGACTCCGCCCAGAGGTTGACGTCGCTGTCGACCGCGTAGCGGTCGATCTCTTCGAGCTCGTCCGGAGAGAATTCGAGC
>JBBDWS010000045.1:0-6337 GCA_040902755.1 Actinomycetota bacterium | reverse complement strand
CCCGTAACCCAGGCGGGCTCGCGCACGTTCGAACTGATGTGCTTGTGAGCAGAGCCCGAGAAGGAGAGGATACGCGGACCCTCGGCCCGACCGGAAGGCCCGCATGAACATCCGCCGTCTGCTCCGCGTGCTCGTCGTCCTCGTCGTCACGCTGGCGCCGGTCGCCCTCGTGCCATCGGCGATCGCGGGCTCGGCGAGCGTCGGGCTATCGGCCTCGGCCAAGACGGTCACGTTCGGCAACGACGTCACCCTGTCCGGCGCGGTGACCGGCGATCCGAGCTGCGACAACGATCGAGCGGTGGAGCTCCGGTGGCGTGGCGCGGACGCACCGGGATTCACGATCGTCGCGCAGGGCACCACCGCCGCCGACGGAACGTTCTCGTTCGTCCAGTCGCAGCCGCACACCGGGCGCTACCGAGCCGTGCTCCCCCTCGCCGGCGAGTGCGTCCGAACCGTCTCCGACGACGTGCCGGTGCGCGTGCGCGCGCTCGTCGACGCCTCGATCATCTCGGGCTCGAGCGAAGCGGGAAGCTGCGTCGACGTGTTCGTGGTGGTCCTGCCGTCCAAGCCGGGCCAGGTGGTCGACCTGCAGCAGCGTTCGGGCGGGACGTGGACCACGGTGGAGACGCTGCTCCTGAACGGAGACGGCGAGGGTCGCGCGAACCCCTGCCTCGGGTGGGACGACGTCGGCGTCGTCCGATATCGCGCTCGATGGGTCCCGCAGGACGACCTGAACCTCACAGGGACGAGCCCGACCCTCGCGTTCGAGGTCACCGAGGCCGGCTGGATGCTGCGGATCGACGAGCTCGTTCGCCGGCGTGCGATGTCCGTCTCCGTGAGCGAGGGGGACGAGTACCTATACCGGCACGACGACCTGACGCCTCGCACGCCGGCATCGAACGAGAAGCTGCTCCTCGCGATGGCATCGCTCGAGACCTTCGGGCCCGAGCACCGGATCACGACGCGGGCCGCCGCGAAGACGTTCACGGGCGGCGTGGTCGAGGGCAACCTGTGGATCCTCGGGCGGGGCGATCCGATCGTCCTTCGGTCCCAGCTCGGCGCGCTCGCCGATCAGCTCGTCGAAGCGGGAGTCGCGAGGGTGTCCGGGCGTGTGATGGGCAGCACCGTGTACTTCCGTCGGGATTGGAAGGCACCGGGTTGGAACGACGTCGCGCGCGATTACGTGAACCGGCCCACGGCGCTCACTTTCGAGTTCAACCGGAGTGCCGAACCCGAGCGCGGTGCGGCGGCGGCGCTCACGAGGCAGTTGGAGGAACGGGGCGTGCGGATCGCGCGCAAGCCGGGCTCGGGCGCTCCACCGGACGGCCTGCAGACGATGGCCTCCATCGAGTCCAAGCCGCTCGACGTCCTGCTCGCCAAGATGCTCCGCCCTTCGTGGAACTTCGCCGCGGAGGTCCTGGGCAAGGGTCTCGGCGCCAAGATCCACGGGGCACCCGGCACGATCGCCAAGGGCGCCGCCTCCATCCGGAACTGGGCGGCCGGGGGCGGGGTCGAGTTCGTCCTGTTCGACAACTCGGGGCTTTCCTACGACAACCGGGTGACGGCTGCGGGGATCGTGGAGCTGCTCGGCCAGGCCGAGGAGGAACCCTGGGGCGAGGCGCTCCGGCAGGCCCTGCCGACCGGAGGCCAGGGCACGCTCGAACACCGCCTCCACGGCGTCCGGGTCCGGGCGAAGACCGGAACGCTCGAAGACATCTCGGCCCTGTCGGGGTGGGTGCATTCCGAGCGCATCGAGGTGTGGATCGAGTTCTCGATCCTGTCCGCGGGGATGTCCAAGTCCACCGCCTCCGAGCTCGAGGACCGGATCGTCCGGATCCTCCAGAACCAGGCACGCTGACCCTCCGCCCGAGCAACCGCTCTGCCCGCCGGCGGTAAACCCGGTCCCCCGTCTAGCCGATGCACTCCTAGACCATGGACGCTCATATCTCCGCCCCAGACCGGGAGGGCCTGCTCGATCGTGTCTTCCACGGAAGCCTGGTCGGGATGATCGTCGCCAGGTTCGAGGACGGCACCGTCCTGGAGGCCAACGACACCTTCTGCTCGCTCATCGGGCGGGGTCTCGGAGAGGTGCTCGGCGCCAACGTCGATCACCTCGCCCTGTGGGGGGAGCTCGACCCCACCCGCGCTCGCGACCGCTTGCGCCAAACCGGCTTGATCGACGGCTACGACACGAGCGTCACGACACCCGAAGGCGAGACCCGCATCGTCCGCGTCTGGGCCGAGGTCCTGAACGGTGCCGAGCCACTCGTCGTCATCCGCGCATCCGACGTCGACGGTCGTGCCGCGGCGAAGTCCCGGTACGTCGAGCTCCGCGAGACCGAGGTCCGGTACCGGGCGATGGTCGAGCAGATCCCCGCGATCACCTACACGCTGGTCCCCGATCCCGCGAGCCCGACCGGGCATCGCGGCGCCTACGTCAGCCCGCAACTGAGCGTGCTCCTCGGCTACACGACGGACGAGTGGATGTCCGACCCCACGCTGTGGGTCGCCGCGATCCATCCGGAGGACCGGGAGCGGGTCATCCGGGATGACGGGGGATCGAACGGCGCCAAACGGTTCGACTGCGAGTACCGGATGGTGGCGAAGGACGGAACGATCCGCTGGTTCCACGACGAAGCCGTCTTCGTCGAGGAACCCACCACGGGTACTCGTTTCTGGCAGGGCATCATGATGGACATCACCCAGGCGCGGCAGGCCGCCGAGCACCACGCCGAGACAGAGGCGAAGTACCGGACCCTCGTCGAGCAGATCCCTGCGGTCGTCTACCTCGCCGAGTACGGCGACCAAGGCGACTGGCTCTACATCAGCCCTCAGATCCAGCAGATGATCGGCTACACACCGGAAGAGTGGCTCGCGCACCCCGCTCCCCAGGGAACGCTGACCCACCCAGACGACCTGCCCGTCGTGCGGGAGGAGGAGGCACGCTCGTATCAGAGCGGTGAACCGTTCCGCGCCGAGTACCGGATGCAGCGGCGAGACGGTCGCTGGCTCTGGATCCTCGACGAGGCCTCGGTCGTTCGCGACGACGACGGGGTGCCGCTATTCCTGCAGGGGCTGATGTACGACATCACCGAACGCCGGGAGGCCGAGGATCGACTCATGGCGCTCGACCGCCTGAAGAACACCCTGCTGCACACGCTGTCCCACGACCTGAAGGAGCCCCTGACGGCGATCTCCGGCGCGGCGAGCACTCTCGAGCGGCTCGACCGCGAGCTCGATCCCGAGGAACGGTCCGACCTCCTGCGCACGATGGTGGACCGCACCAAGGGCATGAACTCGCTCCTCACCGACCTGCTCGACCTCGACCGGCTCGACCGCGGGATCGTCGAGCCGCGCAGATTCCCCGTCGACATCGGGCAACTCGTCCAGCGATTGCTCGAACGAACGAACGTGCTCCACGGTCGCGCGGTGGAGGTCGACGATGCCGGATGCAGCGCGAGCGTGGACGCGCCGAAGGTCGAGCGCTTGGTCGAGAACCTCCTCGCGAACGCCGCCCGTCACACCCCCGCGGGCTCACCCGTCCGGGTCCGGCTCTGGTGCGAGAACGGCGGCGTCTCGATCGCCGTCGACGACCAGGGTCCCGGGATCCCGGACGATCTCAAGGAGGCCATCTTCGAGCCGTTCCGCCGCGCTCCACGATCGGCCTCGGAACCCGGAACCGGCATCGGGCTCTCCCTCGTCGCGCGCTTCGCCGAGCTCCACGGCGGCCGCGCCTGGGTCGAGGACCGCGAGGGCGGCGGCGCGACGTTCCGCGTGTTCCTGCCCGGGGAAGCGGGGAGCTAGCGGCCCAGCGAACGCTCGATCCGTCGGGCGGCCTCCTTCACCGCGGGCGCATACCGTTTCGCGCTGGTCCGGCCCATCCGCGACGCGGGGCCCGACACGGACACCACCCCGAGGAGCACGTCGTGCTCGCCCACGATCGGTGCGCTCACGGAACCGACGCCGGACTGCCGTTCGTCGGTGCTCGACGCCCAACCGCGGGAGGCGACGAGCTCGACGTCACGCCGGAAGCGCTCGAGATCCCGGGCCTTGCGGAGGTGACGCTCGGCGTCGGTAGCGTGCGAGAGGAACACCTTCGCGGCCGATCCCGCGAACAGCGGAAGGGATGCGCCGACCGGAACGATCGTTCGCAGCTCGTTCGCCGACTCCACCGCGTCGACGCATACGCGCTCGTCGCCGGATCGGACGAAGAGCTGCGCCGACTCCCCCGTCACCCGCGCGAGATGCTCCAGCACCGGGTGCGCGGCGTCGCGGAGCGGCAGCTCTCGCGCAGCGCGATTCGCGAGCCGGAGCAGGCCGGGTCCCAGCCGGTACCCGTATCCGCCGTAGTGCGCGAGGAACCCTTGGTCCTCGAGCGCTCGGATCAGTCGATGGGCCGTCGCGCGGGGAAGGCCCGTGGCGTTCGCGATCGCGCTGAACCGATGGGCGCCTCCCTCGACCGCCCGAAGGATCGCGGCGGCCCGGTCCAGCACTCCGACCCCGGAGTCGGCCGGATGTTGGATCCCTCGGTGAGGCGCGTGGCGGTCGGGCATGTTCCGGATCATGGTATCGAGTTCCGATATTCGGAACAACGCTGGACGCGGGGGCTTCCTCCTGGGCAAGATGGAGCGAGCCATGACCCCCGCGACGACACTCGCCGAGAAGCTCTGGGAACGCCACCTTGTCCATCGGGCCGAAGGTGAGCCCGACCTCCTGTACGTCGACCTGCACCTCGTCCACGAGGTCACGAGCCCGCAAGCGTTCGACGGCCTGCGCTTGGCCGGCCGGACGGTTCGTCGACCCGATCTCAGCGTCGCGACGATGGATCACAACGTCCCGACCGGACCCGGTCCGGTCGATCCAGTCAGCGTGAAGCAGATGGAGGCGCTCGCCCACAACTGCTCCGAGTTCGGCATCACGCTCTTCCCGACCGGGCATCTCGGACAGGGCATCGTCCACGTCATCGGGCCGCAGATGGGATTGACCCAGCCCGGCCTGTTCATCGTCTGCGGCGATTCGCACACGAGCACGCACGGCGCGTTCGGTGCCCTCGCGATCGGGATCGGGACCTCCGAGGTCGAGCACGTGCTCGCGACCCAGACGCTTCCGCAGACGAGGCCCGGCACGATGGCGATCACCGTCGACGGTGAGCTCCCTTCGGGCGTCTCCGCCAAGGACGTGATCCTCGGGATCATCGCGAAGATCGGAACGGGCGGCGGTGTCGGCCACATCATCGAGTACCGCGGGGCGGCGATCCGCTCGCTCTCGATGGAGGGGCGGATGACGGTCTGCAACATGTCGATCGAGGCCGGCGCCCGCGCCGGGATGGTCGCGCCCGACGACACGACGTTCACGTGGCTCGAGACGAAACCGCATGCGCCGAAGGGCGCGGATTGGGAATCCGCACTCGACGACTGGCGCACGCTCCCGACCGATGCCATGGCCGCGTTCGACCGCGAGGTGAGCATCGACGCTTCCGGGTTGCGACCCCACGTGTCGTGGGGGACGAATCCGGGACAGACGGTGACGATCGAGGACGTGGTGCCCGAGCCGGCCGATGAGACCGCCGAGCGGGCTCTCGCGTACATGGCCCTTTCCCCCGGTACGCCGATGCGTGAGATCCGCCCCGACACGATCTTTATCGGCTCGTGCACCAACTCGCGGATCACGGACCTTCGCGAAGCCGCCGCCATCCTGAGAGGTCGCAAGGTCGCCCCGGGACTGCGAGCGATGGTCGTGCCGGGATCGATGCTCGTGAAGAAGCAGGCGGAGGACGAGGGGCTCGACCTCGTCTTCAAACAGGCGGGCTTCGAGTGGCGCGACGCAGGCTGCTCCATGTGCCTCGGGATGAACCCGGATCAACTCGCGCCTGGCGAGCGGAGCGCGAGCACGAGCAACCGGAACTTCGAGGGCCGCCAGGGCCGGGGAGGGCGTACGCATCTCGTGAGCCCGGCGGTTGCGGCCGCGACGGCGGTCGCGGGGCACTTCGCGGCCCCCGAGGACCTCGAGGCATGAAGCCGTTCACGACGCACACCGGGCGAGCCCTTCCCCTCGACCGTTCCGACGTGGACACCGACCAGATCGTCCCGGCGGAGCACCTCAAGCGGATCGAGCGCTCGGGATTCGGACCCTTCCTGTTCGCCGAGTGGCGCAAGGATCCCGACTTCGTGCTGAACCGCCCGGAATACGAGGGCGCGACGATCCTGCTCGCCGGAGCGAACTTCGGAAGCGGCTCGAGCCGCGAGCACGCGGTGTGGGCCCTCGAGGATGCCGGGTTCCGGGCGGTGATCGCGCCCTCCTTCGCCGACATCTTCCGGAACAACTGCGGCAAGATCGG
>JBBDWS010000044.1:0-1020 GCA_040902755.1 Actinomycetota bacterium | reverse complement strand
CCAAAGCCCAAAGAAGGGAAAGGCTCAAGTAGTCCCGCACACAAACACGAGAGGAAAGAGGAGCTGATGGGACGAGGAGATCGAGCTCGCGTGCGCTGGGCGCATGACCGCGAGAGGAAGAAGAAGGCGGCGGAGAAGAGAAAAGCCGCCGAGGCAGGCAGGGCCCGGAAGGCTGCCGGCAAGCGGTAGCCCGATAGCCTCGACCTGACGGCCGGTCAGCGCAGCCGGCCGAGCCGGTTGCGGAGCACGCCGATCCCCTCGGCTTCGATCTCGACCTCGGCACCCGGCCAGAGCCGGTGCTCGAAGCCGGGGATGTCGAACGGCGCCGAGGCGAACGCCTCGCCGGGCGCGAGCGCTTCCCCACGCGAGGCGGCGGCGACCTCCTTCAGCAGGCTCCGTGCGAGCCCGTTGAGGTTCCCCTTCACCCATTCCTGGCCGTCGACGCGAACGGTGACGAACGCGGCCTGGGGGTCGAGCTCGTCCGGCGTCACGACGCACGGGCCGATCGACACGGGCACGCCCGCCGGCGTCGGCATCGGACTCCCGGTCGCCCGGAATGCGAGCCAGTCCCCGACGAGCGTGTAGCCGAAGACCATCGACGGGATCTCCTCCGGTGCGAGTGGGTCCCGGACACCCCGGCGAAGCACCGCGGCGATCTTCGGCTGAAACTCGAGCCAGCCGGCGCCCCCCGGCCAAGGGATCTCGTCCTCCGGACCGAAGACCGGTCGCGCGCCCTCCGATGCGTCGGCTGAGCGCAGCGAGATCGGGAGGATCGGCGCGAGCAGGCGTGGGTCATCGACGACGCAGGCCTCCGCCTCGTCGCGCTCGAGGGCGGCCCGGGCGGCGTCGAGCACCGTGCCCCCGTTGCCCTTGACCAAGTGCTCCATCGTCGCGGGGAAGGCGGGGTGACCGACGAGTTCCGGCAGGTCCACGACCTTCCCGTCGAGGAGCGCTCCCAGTCGCCGGTGCCCCCTCCGGTCGAAGGTCACGAGCCTCAAGGGAGGCCGATGGTACGCCCGC
>JBBDWS010000043.1:33927-39552 GCA_040902755.1 Actinomycetota bacterium | reverse complement strand
GCCGACAGCAAGGTCGGCCTGGATGCCGGCGACGTCGAGCGCGTCATGAAGATCCGCGTGGACACGATGGTGCCTTCGAGCCGATTGGTCCCCACCTCGTTGAACAAGGGACGTCCCGTCTATCTGGAAGAGCCGGGCTCCGAGGTGGCGGACAGCATCCGCCAGCTCGCGCAGAAGTTCACGGGAGCCAAGCGGGAACCAACGGAGCTCCTTCCCGAAGAGCAAACCGTGAACGGAAAGCAGCGTCGCGGCCTGTTCCGGCGTTCATAGGAGGAAACGATGTCGCTCGCAGACCGACTCGCCAAGTCTTCACAGAGGGACCGGATCGCCGATATCCGGACGCACGTCCAGGAGCGCCTCGTCGAGGTGCTTGGCCCGAGCCTGTACGACGCCTCCATGTCGGACACCGAGCTCGAAGGTCTGGTGCACACTCGCCTTCGCGAGCTGCTCGACGAGGAGGAGCCCGGGCTCTCCGCACAGGAGAAGCTCCTGGTCGTCCGGCAGATCGGCGACAGCGTCCTGGGTCTGGGTCCGCTCGAGCCCTTCGTCCGCGACTCGGACGTCACCGAGATCATGGTGAACGGCTGGGACTCGATCTACGTCGAGCGCGCCGGCAAGCTCTACTGGACCGGCGCCAAGTTCCACGACGAGGGCCAGCTGCGTCGCACGATCGACAAGATCGTGGGCAAGGTCGGCCGCCGGATCGACGAGTCGTCTCCCTACTGCGACGCTCGCCTGCCCGACGGTTCCCGTGTCAACGCGATCATCCCGCCCCTTGCGGTGGACGGGCCGACACTCACGATCCGCAAGTTCGCGGCCGACCCGTACCACGCCGAGGACCTGGTCAACTTCGGAACCATGACGCGCCAGACCGTCGACGTCCTCGACGCCTGCGTGAAGGGACGCTTGAACCTGCTCGTCTCGGGTGGAACAGGCGCCGGCAAGACGACGACCCTGAACGTCCTGTCGTCGTTCCTGCCCGATGACGAGCGCATCATCACGATCGAGGACGCCGCCGAGCTCCGGCTCCAGCAGCCCCACATCGTGCGCCTCGAGTACCGCCCTCCGAACATCGAGGGCAAGGGAGAGGTCACGATCCGCGACCTCGTCCGCAACGCCCTTCGCATGCGCCCGGACCGCATCGTCGTCGGTGAGGTCCGCGGCGGCGAGGCACTCGACATGATGCAGGCCATGAACACGGGCCACGACGGCTCGATCACCACGATCCACTGCAACTCGCCGAGAGACGCCCTGGCCCGCCTGGAGACGATGATCCTGATGTCCGGGATGGACCTCGGCGTGCGCGCGATCCGCGAGCAGATCTCCTCGGCCCTGAACGTCATCGTTCACCAAGCCCGCATGAAGGACGGATCCCGCCGCATCACGCACATCACCGAGATCGTGGGCATGGAAGGCGATGTGATCACCCTTCAGGACCTGTTCCTGTTCGACTACGCCGCCGGGATCGACGACAACGGCAAGTTCCTCGGCGGCCTCAAGTCGACGGGCCTGCGGCCGCGGTTCATGGACCGTCTGCAGGAGCACGGCGTCACGGTCTCCCCCGAGGTCTTCGCACCGACTCCGGGGGGTCGGGCGGCGTGATCGCGGCAGATTCCTTCTGGGGTTCTGACGTCGGTCTGATCGTCGTCCTGTCCGCCTGCTTCGGCGCGGTCTTCCTGGTGATGACCTTCCTGGCCGGGACGCGCGCACGCGCCCGGCGGGACCGGAGCCTGGCCCGACGGCTCGGTCGCAAGCCGGCGGCCGGCGAGGACCCGGCGCAGATCCTGACGCAATGGGTTCCGGGGTCCTTCGCCCAGATGGGGCAGCGCCTGGCGAGCGCCTCGGGCTTCAGCGGCAAGCTCGACGAGCGCCTCGAGCAGGCCGGTCTGCCGGTCCTGGCAGGGGAGTTCGTCGCGCTGACGACCTTCGCGGGGCTCGGCGGCGGGATCGTCGCCGCGATCTTCTTCCAGAACGTGATCTTCGTCCTTCTGTCGGCCGGCGTCTTCTCGTTGATCCCGTACGGCTGGTTGCTGCGCGCGCTTCGCAAGCGGCAGGGACTGATGATCGACCAGCTCGCCGACACGCTCGCCATCCTGGCGAGCTCGCTGAGGGCCGGCTACTCGTTCCTGCAGGCCCTCGACACCGTGTCGAAGGAGATCAGCGAGCCCTCGGCGGGCGAGTTCCAACGCGTCGTGGCCGAGATCCGTCTGGGACGCCCGATCGACGACGCACTCCTGGCGATGGCCGAACGCGTGGACAGCCAGGACCTGCGGTGGGCCGTCATCGCGATCAACGTGCAACGGCAGGTCGGCGGCAACCTGGCCGAGGTGCTCGACATCGTCGCGAAGACGGTGCGCGAGCGCGCCTATCTGCGCCGGCAGGTCAACGTGCTGTCGGCCGAGGGCAAGTTCTCGGTCGTCATCCTTTCCGCGCTGCCGTTCCTGATCTTGCTCTACCTGTCCATCGTGAACCCTGGGTACATCGAACCGTTGTTCACCACGACCGTGGGGCTCATCCTGCTGGCCGCCGGTGGCACGTTGATGGGATTGGGGATCTGGGTCATGACGAGGATCGTGAAGATCGATGTCTAGCCTCTGGCTCGCACTCTCACTCGTCGGAACGTTCCTGGCGATCTTCCTGATCGGGGTGGTCGTCGACATCGCGATGCGAGAGCGCAACCGTCCGGTCGCGCTCCTGCAGTCTCAGCTCGGAACGGTCAGTGGACCGGTCGACCTGCGGCAGCAGCAGCTCCAGGGTTCGGCGCTGGAGCGCATCCTGCTGCCGGGTGCCAAGCGCATCGGCCGGAGTCTCGTGCGGCTCACGCCGTTCGACCTGGACCGCAAGGTCGCCGAACAGCTCGTCTACGCGGGCAACCCGCCGGCCTGGGATGCGGAACGGGTCGTGGCGTTGAAGGTCGTCGGCGCGATCGGCGGTGGCATCGGAGCCACGATGCTGATGGCCATCGTGCCGCTCCGTCCGGTCCTCGAGATCGTCTTCATCTCGCTCGTCGCCGCCGTCGGCTACACGCTTCCCAGCGCCCAGATCAAGACGATGGCCGCCAAGCGCCAACGGACGATCCGCAAGCAGCTTTCCGACGTGATGGACCTGCTGACGATCAGCGTCGAGGCCGGGCTCGGGTTCGACGCCGCGCTGGCCCAGGTCACGAAGAACGTTCCGGGACCACTCGCCGAGGAGATCGGCCGCCTGCTCCAGGAGGCGCAGATCGGCGTCTCGCGACCCGACTCGTTCCGCCACCTCGCCGAGCGCACCAACGTTCCCGAGCTCCAGGGCTTCGTGCTCTCGATGATCCAGGCGGATCTGTTCGGCGTCTCGATCGCCAACGTGCTGCGTTCGCAGTCGCAGGAGCTGCGGCACAAGCGTCGCCAGCGCGCGGAGGAGACCGCGCAGAAGATCCCGGTGAAGCTCCTGTTCCCGATGATCTTCTTGGTGCTGCCGGCGCTGTTCATCGTCGTGCTGGGTCCCGGCGCCATCAAGATCTACCAGCAGTTCGCCGGGTAGACCTCCGCGGGACGTCCTCGGTTTCGTCCGGGCGGCCGCTGCGCGGTTCGCCCGCAGCACGCTGCTAGCCTTCGGCCATGCAGGGGAGCAAGGATTACGACGGCGGGTCGATGAAGGTCGCCTATCAGGGCGAGCCCGGCGCGTTCAGCGAACGGGCGGTGCTCGCGATGTTCCCCGGCGGCGAGCCGCTCGCCTGCGACACGATCCGTCTCACGTTCTCCCGCGTGACCAGCGGTGAGGCGGATTTCGGCGTCGTCCCGGTCGAGAACTCCCAGGCGGGCTCGGTGAACGAGACCTACGACCTGCTGCTGCGCTCGGCCCTCGTGAAGGTCGTCGGCGAGGTCGTCCTGCGGGTCGACCACGCCCTGCTCGCTCCGGCGGGGGCGCGGCTCGAGGGGATCGAGCGGGCCTACTCGCACTGGCAGGCGCTGGCGCAGTGCGAGGAGTTCCTCACCACGCACCGCATCGACCCCGCGCCCGTGCACGACACGGCAGGCGGCGCGCGGATGGTCGCGGAGCGGGGCCGCCTGGACGAGGCGGCGATCGCCAGCGTCGAGGCCGGTGCCCGGCTCGGCCTGACGGTGCTGGCCGAGCATATCCAGACGTACCCCGACAACTTCACGAAGTTCGTCGTGATCGGGACGAAGGACGCGGATCTTGGCAAGGCGAACAAGACCTCGCTCGTCATGGCGGGCGACGATCGCCCCGGATCGCTCTTCCGCGCGCTGAAGCCGTTCGCGGATCGCGGGATCAACCTCACGAAGCTCGAGTCGCGTCCGCGGCGCGGCGCGCCGTTCGAGTACGTCTTCTACATCGACCTCGACGGTTCGTTGGAGGACGCGAACGTGGCCGAGGCGCTTGAGGAGGTCCGCATCCACACGTCGATGCTCAGGGTCCTCGGCTCGTACCCGTCCTCGAAGGGTCCCGTCTGAGGCCCTCCGCGTCGCCCATGGGATGATGCGGCCGATGCCGCCGCGCTCCCGGGCGCACCACGCCTCCCGATCCCGAGTTCCGTTCGCGTTCGTCGTGGGGGGTTTCGTGGTCGTCCTCGCGGGTCTCCTCGTCTGGCGGCTCGACCCCTTCGCCCCGGATGGAGACCCGGGCGCCGCGGCGTCGGAGGGCAAGGAACCGTCGCCCACCGGGTGGCCGATGCCGAGCACGAGCCCGAGCGCTACGCCGAGCCCGACCCCGACCCCGACGCCTGGGCCGATCAACACCGCGTTCGCCGGCATGACCACCTTCCGCGGCAACGCCACACGAAGTTGGTACGGCGAGGGGCCAGTCCCCGAGGACCCGCGGGTCGTCTGGCGGTACCCCGAGACCGGAAGCCTGTGCTCGGAGTCCTCCGACCAGCACGGCGTGCGCCTTTGGTGTGGCACCGGTTGGACGGGCCAACCGAACGTGATCGTGGGCGACGACGGCGGGATCGAGGTCCGGATCAACGCGTACGACGGCGCCTACCACTTCATCGACGGCCTGACGGGAGAACCCGTGCGGCCCGAGCTGCAGACGGGCGACCTCGCGAAGGGCTCGGCGTCGAGCGATCCCGATGGCTATCCCCTCTACTACGCCGGTTCGCGGGACAACTTCCTGCGCGTGATCGCGCTCGACCGGGCCGAGCCGACCGTGCTCTGGTCGCTGAACGCCTCGACCAGCGTGCCGAACCCGGTCTGGAACAACGACTGGGACGGGGCGCCGCTCGTGATCGACGACTACCTCCTCGAGGGCGGGGAGAACTCGTGGCTGTACGTCATCCGGCTGAACCGCGACTACGACCGGAACGGCAAGGTGACCGTGGATCCCGAGGTCGTGCTCACCGTTCCGGGGTTCGACGACCAGCTGCTCGCCGCGCTTCCGGACTCGAACGTCTCGATCGAGAGCTCGGTCGCGTTCCACGACGGCGTCGTGTACTTCGGGAACTCCGGCGGCCTGATCCAGGGTTGGGACATCTCGCGCGTGCTCGAGGGCGGGAAGCGCGCCAAGCGGGTCTTCCGGTTCTGGACGGGGGAGGACACCGACGCCACCGTGGTCATCGACGAGCAGGGGGCGCTGTACGTGGCGAGCGAGCTCGAGCGGTTCGGCTCGAGAGCGCTGGAGGTCGGGCAG
>JBBDWS010000043.1:13298-33827 GCA_040902755.1 Actinomycetota bacterium | reverse complement strand
AACCCGCGCCGCGAGCCGCCCGAGCTCTGGGCGCTCTCTCTCGGAAGCTGCATCGAGTCCACACCGTCGGTGCTCGAAGGCATGATCTGGGTCGGCACGCGGGGCGGCGGGATCTACGGGATCGGCGACCGCGACCGCTAGCGACCGCGGTCAGCGACCGAAGAAGGCCACGCCCTCCTCGAAGAAGGGGAGTTGCCGGATCTCGACGGTCCTCCAGACGACGAGGGCGATGCCGGCCACGATCAACGCCGTGAACCCGGAGATCCCCACGATCCGACGCTGAGCCGCGTTCCCTCCCGTACCCTCCGCGATCGTCCCGGCGATCACGCCGGCGATGGCCCCGCCGAGGTGGGCCCGCCAGTCGATGCCGCGGAAACCGAAGGCCAGGAGCACGTTCAGCAGGATCATCGTCGTCGCCCATCGCAGGTTCGCCGCGGCGAGGGCGAGGTGCCGGCGCCGGTAGTTGTAGGCGATGAAGGCCCCGAACACGCCGAAGATGGCACCCGAGGCGCCCACGCCGACCGCATCGACCGGACCGAAGGCGTAGGACGTCGCGCTCGCCAGGAACCCGGAGACGAAGTAGATGAGGAGGAACCGTGTCCGGCCGTAGGTGGAGTCGATGCTCGAGCCGAACAACCACAGCGCGTACGCGTTGAACCCGATGTGCAGCAGGCCGCCGTGGAGGAACATCGCCGTGAAGAGCCTCCAATACTGACCGTCGGCGATCAGGAAGGGCTGGAGCGCCCCCAGGTCGATCAGCTCGCGGAAGTTCGGGCCGTTGAACAGGGCCTGCGGGCCGCCAACGATCACCTCGACGACGAAGACCGCCACGATCGCGAACAGGAGCGCCTTCGTCGCGACGACGCCGCCGCTGACGCCGCCACGCACGGCACGCCCGGGGCCGCGCCGGAAGTCCCGGCGGGCCTCCTCGACGCAAGCGGGGCACTGGAAGCCGACGGGCGCCTGGATCATGCAATCCGGGCAGATCGGGCGGCCGCAACGCGTGCAGTGGATACCGGTCTCGCGGGTCGGGTGCCGGTAGCAGAACTCGACCGTCGGTGCGGGTGGCTGCGGCAGCGGCTCTTCGGACATCGGGCCCATCCTACGAAGGGTTCGCTTGAACGCCGGGACCCGGTTAGGCCTTCATCCGTGGAAGCGCTTCGAGGGCCGCGACGACCTCGTCCTCCCGCCACAGGTTCGCCCATCGGTCCACGATGGTGCCGTCGTCCCCGATGAGGAACAGCCACGGCTCCGTGAACCCCCCGTTCCGAAGGAGCCACTCGGCGGCACCCCTGTTCATGATCGGGGGGTCGTCGTTGAAGTCCCGCCAGATCTCGACGTGGATGAAGACCGCCCGGTCGTCATAGCGAGCGGCGAGATGCTGGACGGTGTCGGTGACCGGACCGCAGAACTTGCTGACGCAGTACACCGGGGTCGAGAACACCACCAGCGCCGGGCGGCCTTCCCGCACGGCCCGGGCGATGGTCCACTCGTGGAGCTCGGGGTCGGGGACGTCGCCCTCGGTCGCCGCGCGGGAGTCGATCGCTTCCGGCGGTGCATCCTTGGAATCGAGCGTCAGGTTCTCGGTCTCGAGCGCGGCCTCACCGGGTGCGGGGTAGGCGGGATCCTCCAGGACCTCCAAGGTCGTGCTCGTCCGCTGCACGCCGAGCCCCTCGACGTCGGCGGTGACGTCGGCCTGCCAGAACCCGGCACGGTCGAACGTCACGTCCTCGGCCTGATACACGCCCCGGGCCTCGGACGGGAGGCTGACCGTCGGCCCGCTCGCGTCGTCCGCGGTTCCGGGCGTCGGCAGGTAGACCGCCACCGTCGCCGGTCCGCGTTCGGGGGGATCCACCGGGGCCTCGGCGGTCCCGAGGTAGGAGAAGGACACGTCCACCGAGCCGAAGGTCACGAGCCGGCCGTCGCCCAGCTGCAGCCCGATGGCGACCCGCTGCGGCGCCCCCACGTAGTGGTCCGAGGACGCCATCCCGGCGCTGACGGCGCCGCCCGTCGGCCCGGTCGGGCTGGGCTCCGGATCGCCGCCGGACGTGCAGGCCGCGGCGAGGGCGGTCAGGGCGACGACCAGGACCACAGAACGGGATCGGGGCACGGCATCCATCTTCCCGCGCCGGTCCACGTTCGTCAGCCCTGGCAGGCGGGGGAGTCCAGCCCGATCACGTCGAGCGCGGCGCGGCTTGCCTGGATCAGCGCCCCCACGTCCGCGGCGAAGCCCGGCGGCAGATCGGGATCCGCGAGGTCGGCCTCGACGCGCTGCTTGGCCTCGAGCAGGTCCGCGGCGGCGTCACGGTCCCGCACCTCGGTCGCGGCGGCGATCACGTGCAGGGTCTCGTGGGATCGGTCGAGGAAGGTGGCCTCGGCTTCGGCCCGGTCGGTCGCAGACTCGAGGTCGCACAACCCACGGACGGCCTCGGCGGCCGCCTCGGGCGTGACCGGCCCGAGCGCGCCCGACGGGAGGATCGACGGATCGTCGCTCTCCCCGCCATCGGAACCGCATGCGGCCGCCACCATCGCGCAGGCGAGCAGCGTCGAGACGAGGAGCCGGGGCACGGGACCTATCCTCCCATCGCCCCGTCGATCGCTTCGCCCTCAGTCGGCGACCGCGACCGCCCCTTCGAGCTCCAGGAGGAACTGCTTGCGCCACTCCTGCCCGCCGTACTTGCCGATGCCGCCGACCGAGGGCACGACCCGATGGCACGGCACGACGACCGGGATCGGGTTGTCGTGGAGCGCGTTCCCGGCGGCTCGAGCCGCCCTCGGGCTCCCCGCGACCTTCGCGACCGTGCCGTATGTGGACACCGAGCCGAACGGGATCCGGGCCGTGGCCTCCAGGACGCGGCGGAAGAAGCCGGGCGGCGTCAGCGACCAGTCGACCTTCGTGCGGAATCCGCGGAGCCGGCCGTCGAAGTAGCCATCGAGCTGTCGCCGCACGGACTCCGTCATCGAAGCGGACTCGAGCACGCGAGGCGAGAGCGCCGCCGAGAGCTCGTCGAGCACGTCGTCCTGGCGCTCCTCGGGGAACGCGAGGCGCACGAGTCCCTCGCGCGTCGAGGCGACGAGCAGCCGGCCGAGTGGCGTCTCGACGCTCGCGTACCCGATGTCGACGAGCCCGGCGCGGCGCGCCCGGCGGACGAACTCGTCGGCCGCCCCCCGCGAGGCGACGTCGAGCGCTTCGGTCCGGTCCGGGATCGAACGATTCATGCGAACGCTCCCTGCATCCCGCGCAGCTTCCTTCGTCCCTCGTACGCGTTCGCCCGCGCCGCCTCTTCGGAGCAGCCGAGCGCCTGTGCGACCTCCGCGTAGGGGCGATCCAATACGTACCGGTGGATCACCGCCGCGCGCTGCATCGGCGGCAGCTCACCGACCGCCCGCCAGAGCTCGGGCTCCATCTGTCCGGGCTGCGGGGCGGCGCGTTCGGGCACCGTCTCGACCGGGAGGGGACGGCGCGCGCTCGCGCGCCAATGGTCCATCGCCTTGTGCGTCGCGATCGTGAACAGCCAGCCGCGCAGGTTCGAGGCGTCCCGAAGGTTGGTGTAGGCGCGTAACGCGGACAGGAACGTCTCCTGGAAGCAGTCCTCGGCCTCTTGAGGGCCGACCGCGGCGACCAGGAACCGAAAGACGTCCACGCGGTGCTCCTCGAGCAGTCGTTGGAACGGTGGAAGCTCCATCCGGACCGAAGAACGCGGGAGCGGCACGGAACGTGAGACCGCGTTCACACGACCGGCCGCGTGGAGGGACCGTTCACACGATCGGCCACGGGTAGGGTCGGCCCGGTCCGGGTTCAGGGAACCGGCCGAGCTCGAGCAGCTCGGCGAGACGGTGCTCGGTCGCCGCCACCTCGGCGGGGGAGAGCAGCTCGAGGAGCCGCTCGCGCGCCGGTCCGGCCACAAGACGCCCAGTCAGCGACCGAAGGTCCTTGAGCATGCCGGGTGGGATCGACTCGTCGACGAAGTCCCAGATCACCGTCCGGAGCTTCGGCTCGGTCGAGAAGCACACCCCGTGGTCGACGACGAAGATCTCGCCGTCCTCGGCGAGCAGGCAGTGACCGGACTTGCGGTCGGCGTTGTTCGCGATCACGTCGAACAAGGCGATCCGGCGGAAGTCGTCGGGCCGCTCCTCGCGCATCGTGAAGTAGTGGTGCTGCGGGTCGAACGTGACGAACCGCTGCACCGAGCCGGGCCCTTGTGGCCCGTCGCGCAGGATGGTGGGGGGGACCCGCGGCCATCCGAGGGTGTCGGCGAGCGCATACGCGGCGACCTCGCGCCGGCAGAGCGTTCCCTCTCGGAAATCCCAGAGCGGCGTCTCGCCGGCCCGTGGCTTGTAGACGGCGAGCAGCTCGTCGCCGCCGTGGCGGACGCGCGACAGGAACGTGAAGTTCGACGAGCGCGGAAGGACGCCGAGCGGTTCGAGCTCGCCTCGCTCGAGCACCGCCAGAGCGGCGTCGTCGTCGAGCGCCGGGGGCACCGAGCCGGCACCGTCGGAGGCGGGATCGTCGCGGAGGGTCATCCGCCCAGCTGTCCCCGATGGCCGTTCATCGCGGGACACATGTGCCCCTGCGGATCCATCGGGTTGCCGCAGAACTGGCAGCGTGGCCGGCCGCGGGCGGCGACCGCTGCGCCCTGGCGGGACAGCGCGAGCATCTGCTCGCGGGTCGCCCACAGGCGGAGCATGGCGGGCTCGGGCGCGTCTTCGTCCTCACCCTCGGGTTCGGGGACGGCCTCCTCGAGCTCGAGCATCATGAGGCCGCGCTCCTCGCTGTAGCCGACCGCGAGCCTCCCGGCTCGCCAGAGCGCGTCGACCGGGGCTTCCAGCTCGAGCTCATCCTGACCCAGGCCCTCGCCCGTCTCCTCGTCGACGGTGGCGAGGATCTCCAGGATCGAGGAGGCGAGAAGCTCGACCTGCTCCTTCTCGACCGTGATGGTCACGAGCCGCTCTCCGATCCGCGCCTGGAGGAAGAAGGTGCGCTCGCCGGGTTCGCCGACCGCGCCGGTCGTGATCCTGTCGACGGGCTCGAGCTCCATCGGTCTCCTTGGCGGGTGTTCTTGGCGGTCTCCTTGGCGAGTCTCCTCGCGGCGAGACTCCGTGCGATCCCTGTCGGCAGGCTATCGCCTGGCGCGGGTACGCCGCCGCGGACGAAGGCTCTCGAGGCCGCCGGTGTCGTTCACCTTGAGGAGCCTCGTCGTCCCATCCGAGACCGCGACCACGGTGACCGACGCGGGATCGACCACCAGACGCTGGAGGTGGTCCGTGTGCATCCCGGCGTGGTGCGCGATAAGGAGCCGCACGACGTCGGCGTGCGTGACCACCGCGACCGTCCCCGAGGCGTGCGCGCCGGCGATCCGGCCGAGCTCGGCGACTGCGCGGGCCTGCACCTCGAGGAAGCTCTCGCCGCCCGGGAAACGCACCGTGGACGGGACCTGCTGCACCGAACGCCACAGCGTGGTCCGTCGGAGCTGCGAGATCGTCCGACCGGTCCAGTCGCCGTAGTCGACCTCCAGGAGCCCTCGGCGCGCGGCGATCGGCAATGCCCGGCGACGGGCGAGGGGCGCGACCGTCTCGCGGCAGCGTTCGAGCGGGCTCGAGTAGATCGCGTCGACCGGGATCCCCTCGAGGCGATCGGCCAGGGCTTCGGCCTCCTGTTGGCCCTGCGCGTTCAGATGGACCCCTCGGGACCAACCGGTGAGGCGCTTGCCGGCAGCGTCGGTGTGCGCATGCCGGATGAGGAGCAGAACCGTCATCGAGCGGCGAGCGTAACGCTTGCCCAACGCTTCAGCCGACCGCCGGCAGGCGGACCTCGAACCGGGTGCCGCGACCCAGCTCGCTGTCCACGGAAACGTGGCCGCCGTGGTTCTCGACGACGTGCCGCACGATCGACAGGCCGAGCCCGGTGCCGCCGGTCTCCCGCGACCGGGCGCGATCCACTCGGTAGAAGCGTTCGAAGACGCGCGGCAGGTCTCGCGTCGGGATGCCGACCCCCGTGTCGCTCACCGTGAGCACCGCCTCGCCGTCGTCCGCGGCCAGGGCCACGTCGACGCTGCCGCCCGCCGCGGTGTAGCGGATCGCGTTGTCGACGAGGTTGCGCACGAGGAGCGCGAGGTCGCGAGCCGACCCGCGGACGCGCGCCGGCCCGTTCGCCGTGATCGTCAGCTGGACCCCGGCTTCGGCCGCGGGCTCCTCGAAGCGCTCGCTCTCGTCGCGGAGCACGGCGTCGAGCGCGACCACGTCTTCGAGCTCACTCCCCGACTCGAGCCTCGAGAGGTCGAGCAGGTCTCCGACGATGCGGGACAGCCGGATCGCCTCGCCCTCGAGCTGGGCGGCGAAGCGCGGAACGACGGAGGGATCGTCCGTCGCCGCCCTGCGGATCGTCTCGGCCGCGGCCTGGATCGTCGCGGCGGGGGTCTTCAGCTCGTGCGAGGCGTTGGCCACGAAGTCGCGCCGGACGGCCTCGAGGCGCCTGGCCTCGGTCACGTCGCGGACCACGAGCAGGACGCTGCCGTCGGCGTGGACCGGCACGGCCGAGCCTCGGAGCCACCGGGAAGCCCCCACCTCGGCCTCGGAGGAGACGGGAGCTCGCTCGACGATCGCTCGCTCGACGGCCGATCGCATCCCGAGCGGGAGCAGGGCCTCGACCGATCTTGGCACGGCGCCGAGGTGTCCCTCGGTGGCCGAGTTCGCGTAGACCATCTGACCAGAGCCGTCGAACAGGACGACCCCCTCCAGCATCGAGGAAAGGACGAGGTCCATCTGCCGGCGGTCCCGCTCCAGACGCTCGATCCGCTCGCCGAGGCCCTCCGCCTTCTCGGTCTGGGCCGTCGCGGCGGTGCTCGCCCGGGCACGCTCGCGCCGCGCCGCGCCGAGCCAGCCCAGCACGAACGCCGCCACGATGAGCGCCAGCGCGATGCCGAGCTCCACGGCGTCAGTCTATGGGCGCCCCAGTGGTGCTCACGCGGCGTTCGCGGAAGCTTCCGCACCAGCACGGGCGTGCTCGGCGAGACGTCCCGACGCGTCGCGCTCCGTTCGTTTCGTCCGTCGTTCACCCGTCGTTCACGTCGACGCCTGTGGGTGTTCACCCTCGGTGTCTAGCGTCCTCCAGGTAGGGAGACCAGAGACCGACATCAGAGGGGGAAAGATATGGTGAAGCGCAGGATATGGGGCCTCGTGGCGCTGATCGCAGCGCTGTCGATCGTCGCGGCCGCGTGCGGAGGCGACGATGGAGGAAATGACGGGGGCGCCGGGGGCGAGGAGCTTACCGGCGAGCTGTTCATCTCCGGGTCCTCGACGGTCGAGCCGGTCACGGCGCTCGTCGCCGAGTTCTTCGCCGAGCAGCAGCCCGGCGTGAACATCGCCGTCGAGGGACCGGGGACCAGCGACGGGTTCGAGCTCTTCTGTAACGGGGAGTCGGACGTTCAGGACGCGTCGCGGGCGGCCGACGAGGAGGAGATCGCCGCGTGCGAGGCGAACGGGATCTCGTTCGTCGAGCTGCAGGTCGCGATCGACGGCATGGCGGTGATGACCTCGCGCGACAACCCGACGGCCCCGTCGTGCCTGAACATCAACGATCTCTACGCGCTGATCGGACCCGAGTCCGAGGGCTTCGACACCTTCTCCGACGCGAACGCCCTCGGGGAGGAGGTCGGTGGCATCGCGACGCCATACCCGGACCAAGCGATGGAGCTGATCGCGCCGGGCGAGGAGTCCGGCACGTACTTCTCGTTCATCGACCTCGCGATCGCCGAACTCGCCGAGGCGCGTGGGCAGGACGAGGTCACGCGCCCCGACTACGTCGCGTCCGCGAACGACAACGTGATCATCGAGGGCATCTCGGGGTCGCAGAACTCGATCGGCTGGGTAGGCTACGCGTTCTTCCAGGAGAACGCCGAGATCCTGCAAGGCATCCCGATCGCGCCGCTGGACGGGACGGAGGCCGATTGCGTCGAGGCGAGCCCTGAGACGATCGCCAGCTTCGAGTACCCCTTGTCGCGGCCGCTGTTCATCTACGTGAGCGCCGCCAAGGCCGCCGAGAAGCCCGAGCTCGTCGCGTTCATCGACCTGTACATGAGTGACGAGGGTCTCGCCACGGCGGTCTCGGAGGTCGGCTACGTCAACACCGACCCCGAGCTGACGGCGACCACTCGCCAGGCCTGGGAAGACTTCAAGGCCAGCCTGTAGGCTTGCGTTCACCGGGCCGGCCCGCCGTCGGCCCCCGGTGATGCCTCGCAATCTCTTCTATCGGGGAGCTGGTGATGGCGCGCGCAGGGATGGAGATGGCGGGCGGTGGTGCCATCGGCATCGAGACCCTCCGAGGCAGCGCCGGGCGTCGCCGCCGTGAGGGGGCGATCCGTTGGCTCTTCTTCTCGGCGGCGGCGTTCTCGATCGTCGTGAGCCTCTTGATCGTCACCTCGCTGCTCGATGGGACCGTCGACTTCCTCTCGAAGGCTCCCCTTTCGACCCTGTGGAACGACACCGGATGGTTCCCGCGCCGAGACCTCTTCGACATCAAGACGATCTTGGTCGGAACCCTGCTCGTCTCTTTCGTCGCGATCCTCATCGCGGGACCGATCGGGCTCGGCGCCGCGATCTATCTGTCGGAATACGCGCGGCCCAGAGCTCGGAAGGTGCTGAAACCGATCCTGGAGATCCTGGCCGGCATCCCGAGCGTGGTGATGGGCTACTTCGCGCTCACGTTCATCAGTCCCAGCATCATCCAGACGATCGCCCCGACCGCGCCGAGGTTCAACCTCGCCGCCGCCGGCGTCGGCGTCGGCATCCTGATCATCCCGTTGATGGCGACGATCGCCGAGGACGCGTTGCACGCCGTCCCGCAGTCGCTGCGCGAGGCCTCGTACGGCATCGGAGCGAGGAGACGAGCGACGTCGCTGCGGGTCGTCGTCCCGGGCGCGGTGTCGGGGCTCGTCGCGGCGTTGATCCTTTCGCTCTCCCGCGCGATCGGTGAGACCCTCGTGGTGTCGATCGCCGCAGGTGCCACCGGGGGGTCCCAGTTCACGCTCAACGTCTTCGGGCCCGGTCAGACCATGACGGCGGCGATGACGTCCCTGGCGACCGGATCCGACCAGGTCCGGGGGCAAGGCGCCGCGTTCCCGAGCCTGTTCTTCGTCGGGATGCTCCTGTTCTTCATCACGTTGGGACTCAATGTGGTGAGCGAGCGATTCGTTCGTCGCGTGAGGAGGCGGTACTGACGGCGGAGGCGACCCCTGTCATCGTGCCCAGATCCTCCGTGACCTCCGAGGCGGTTCGGAGGGCGCTCCTCGGGAAGCGCCGGAGCCGCCGTGACTGGTGGTTCGAGGGACTGCTACTCCTGTCGCTCCTGTTCGGTCTGGCCGTGCTGGTGACGTTGATGGTCGAGCTGTTCGGTGACGGCTGGGTGGTCTTGTCCGAGCGCGGAACCGACTTCCTGACGTCGAACCTCTCCTCCCTTCCATCTCGTGCCGGTGTGCGGCAGGGCCTGATCGGCTCCCTCATGCTGATGGGCTTCGTGGTGGTCCTGGCGTTCCCCATCGGGATCGCTGCGGCGCTGTATATGGAGGAGTACGCGCGCGACACTCGACTGAGCCGATTCATCAACGCGAACATCCGCAATCTTGCGGGCGTCCCGGCGATCGTGTACGGGATCCTCGGTCTCGTGATCTTCCAGACTCGGTTGAGCGGGGTCCTCGGGAACCGCAGCCTCCTCATCGGAGGACTCACGATGTCGATCTTGGTGCTGCCGATCGTGATCATCACGGCCGCCGAGGCGATCCGAGCGGTTCCATCGGGCATCCGGGAGGCCGGCTACGGGGTCGGCGCGACGAAGTGGGAGGTCGTGCGGAGCCATGTGCTGCCCTACGCCGCGCCGGGGATCTTCACCGGGTCCATCCTGACGCTTTCACGGGCGATCGGCGAGACCGCTCCGCTCATCATGGTGGGATCCGTGACGGGGTTCCTGAGCATCTCCTCGGACAGCTTCTTGGAGACGCTTCGTAGCCAGTACACGGCGCTTCCGACGATCATCTACACATGGGCGAGGAGGTCGCAGATCGAGTTCGGGAACTCCACGGCCGCCGCCATCATCGTTCTGATGACCATGCTCCTCTTCATCAACGCCGTGGCCATCCTCTTGAGGAATCGATATGACAGGAAGTGGTGACCCGATGGACGTGGAGACGAGATCAGAAGCGGTTATCGTGCCAGGATCGGAGGAACCGAAGTCGGCGCAGACGCACATCGTCGTGAAGCAGCCATCACATGAGGAAGGTGTCGAGCGCGAGGTCATCCTCGACGTTCGAGACCTCACGGTCTACTACGGCGACTTCAGGGCCGTCCGGAACGTCTCGATCCCGATCCGGCAGAACGAGATCACGGCGCTGATCGGTCCCTCGGGGTGCGGGAAAACCACCGTCATCCGGTGTCTGAATCGGATGAACGACTTGGTCGACACCGCGAGGATCGAGGGTCGGATCCTGTATCACGGCGTCGACCTCTACGATCCCCAGGTCGATCCTGTCGAGGTCCGGCGCCGCATCGGGATGGTGTTCCAGAAGCCGAACCCGTTCCCGAAGACGATCCACGACAACATCGCGTTCGGGCCGAAGATCGCCGGCTTCAAGGGGAACATGGACGACCTCGTCGAGGAGTCGCTCAGGCGTGCGGCGCTCTGGGACGAGGTGAAGGACAAGCTGAACGAATCGGCGCTCGCCCTGTCGGGAGGCCAGCAACAGCGCCTGTGCATCGCCCGAGCCATCGCAACGAAGCCCGACGTCATCCTGATGGACGAGCCCTGCTCCTCGTTGGACCCGATCGCGACGCAGCGGATCGAGGATCTCATGCAGGAGCTCGTGTCCGACTATACGATCGTCATCGTGACCCACAACATGCAGCAGGCCGCCCGCGTATCGGACCGGACGGCATTCTTCACCGTTGAGGTACATGAGGACACGGGGCAGCGCACGGGCACCGTGGTCGAGTTCGACAAGACGCAGACCATCTTCACGAACCCGAGCGACGCGCGCACCGAGGCCTACGTCACGGGACGGTTCGGCTGATGGCCCGCCCACACTTCCACGAGGAGCTCGAGAAGCTGGAGCTGCAGCTGCTCACGCTCGGAGAGCTGGCGGGTGCCGCGGTTCGTAAGGCCGTGGACGCCGTCTCGCAGCACGACGAGGCGCTTGCACAGCAGGTGATCGACGGCGACGACGAGATCGACCAGCTCTACCTCTCGCTCGACCAGGGGGTGCTCTCGCTCCTCGCGCTCCAGGCGCCGGTCGCCGCCGATCTGCGTTTGGTGTCGGTCATCATGCACTCGAGCCTGCACCTGGAACGGATCGGCGACCAGGCGGTCAACATCGCGAAAGTTTTCCTCATCGCGAAGGACCTGCCGGGCAAGGCGACGATCATCCAGCAGATCGGCGAGATGGGGGACATCGCAGTGGAGATGGTCCGCACGGCGATGGACGCGCTGCGGCGACGCGACGCCGAGCTGTGCAACGAGTTGCCGAAGATGGACGATCCGCTCGACCGCTTGAACCGCAACATGCACTTCGAGGTCGCCAAGCTCGCCGGCGACCCGCATGCGCTCGACTGGGGCATGCACATGAACCTGGCCTCCCGGGCGCTGGAGCGGGTCGGCGACAACGCCGTCGATGTCGGCGAGCAGGTCTGGTTCCTGCTGACGGGGGAGTTCCGTGAGTTCACCGACGCATCCCATCCCGGTGGCGTCGTCGCCGACGCCGAGTGAGGCCGGGCGCATCCTCGTCGTCGAGGACGAGGAGTCCCTGGCCGACTCGGTCAGGTACAACCTCGAGCGCGAGGGCTATTCGGTAAGCGTCGCGAACGACGGAAGGCGTGCGCTGGAGCTCTTCCGCGCCGAGGAGCCCGTGCTGGTGATCCTCGACCTCATGCTCCCCGAGGTCTCCGGTCTCGACGTCTGCCGGATGATCCGCGCCGAGTCCGACGTCCCGATCATCATGGTCACGGCGAAGGACTCCGAGGCCGACAAGGTGGCGGGGCTGGAGCTCGGAGCGGACGACTACGTCACGAAACCGTTCTCCATGCGCGAGCTGGTTTCCAGGGTTCGGGCGAATCTCCGCCGTACCCGACCGCACGTGGTGTCGGAGCCGGCGGACGACGTGCTGTCGGGCGGCCCGGTCCGCATGGACCTCGGCCGTCACGAGGTCTCGGTGCGGGAAGAGCCCGTGTCGCTTCCGCCGAAGGAGTTCGAGCTCCTCGAGATGTTCCTCCGCCGAATGGGGCGGCTTCTCACCCGGGACTTCCTGATCGCGGAGGTCTGGGGTCCGGACTACTTCGGAGATACCCGAACGCTCGACGTCCACGTCAAGCGCCTGCGCCGCAAGCTCGAGGCCGACCCCCACCATCCCGACCACCTCCAGACCGTGCGTGGGCTGGGGTACAAGTTCGTCGGTTGAGGCAGATCCTGAGACAAATCCGCTAGCCTTTGAGCCTCCTTCCCGATGGACGACTCCTCACCTCTTCACGCGGAACCCGAGAGCCGCTACCTCAACCGCGAGCTCGCCTGGCTCGACTTCAACGAACGGGTCTTGGCGCTCGCCGAGGACGCGGCGCTTCCGCTGCTCGAGCGCGTGAAGTTCCTCGCCATCTTCGGGAGGAACCTCGACGAGTTCTTCCAGATCCGGGTCGCCGGCCTCCAGGAGCAGGTCGAGGCCGGGATCAGCAAGCGCGGGCCCGACGATCGCTCTCCGGCCGAGCAGCTGGGGGAGATCGGGGAACGGACGAAGGAGCTCTGCGGCCGGGCGGCCGCAGAGCTCGCGTCCGAGATCCTGCCGGCGCTGGAGAAGGAGCGGATCAAGATCGTCCGCTCGTTCGACGTCCTCGAGCCGCAGGACGCCGAGGTCCTGGACCGCGAGTTCAACGAGCGGCTCTTCCCCGTGCTCACCCCGCTCTCCGTCGACCCCGCCCACCCGTTCCCATACATCTCGAGCCTTTCGCTCAACCTCGCGGCCATCGTGCGCGATCCGGTGACGGGCGTCCGCCGGTTCGCCCGGGTGAAGGTGCCGCCGCTGCTCGATCGCTTCGTGCCGCTGCCCGACGGAGAGCGGTTCGTCCCGCTCGAGGTCGTGATCGCGGCCAACCTCGAGTGGCTCTTCCCCGGGATGGAGATCGTGTCGCATCACGCCTTCCGGGTGACCCGAGACGCCGACGTCGAGGTCGAGGAAGACGAGGCCGGCGATCTGCTGGAAGCGATCCAGACCGTCCTGCGACGACGCCGGCGAGGAGCGAGCACCGTCCGGCTCGAGGTCGACGAGAGCATGAGCGAGGAGGTGCTCGAGCTGCTGCTGCGCGAGCTCGACCTCGACGCGTCCGAGGTCGTCGTGACCCCCGGGCTCCTCGATCTCGGATCGCTTTGGTCGTTGTACGGCCTCGACCGCCCCGAGCTGAAGCACGAGCCGTGGATCCCGGCGACCCAGCCACGACTCGCCAACGGGGACGGCCCGCCGGACCTGTTCGGCGCGCTTCGAGCCGGGGACGTGCTCGTCCATCATCCGTACGACTCGTTCTCCTCGTCCGTGGAGGCGTTCGTCCAACAGGCGGCGCTCGACCCCGCGGTGCTCGCGATCAAGCAGGCGCTGTACCGGACGTCGACGCAGGAGAGCCCGATCATCCGCGCCCTGATCCGGGCGGCGGAGCTCGGGAAGCAGGTGGTGGCGCTCGTCGAGCTGCGGGCGCGGTTCGACGAGGAGGCGAACATCGGGTATGCGCGGGCGCTCGAGCAGGCGGGCGTTCATGTCGTCTACGGCGTCGTCGGTCTCAAGACACACGCGAAGATCTCGCTGGTCGTCCGCCGCGAGCGGGGCGGCGTTCGAAGGTATGCCCACATCGGGACCGGGAACTACAACGCCGTGACGGCCACGATGTACGAAGACGTCGGCCTGTTGACGGCCGATCCGGAGATCGGGGCGGACCTCACCGACCTGTTCAACCTGCTCACCGGGTACAGCCGGCAGCGTGAGTATCGAGCGATCGTCGTCGCTCCCCACGACCTGCGTCCGCGGATGATCGAGCTGATCCGCCAGCAGGCCCACGAGGGCGGTCGCATCGTGTTGAAGATGAACGCGCTCGTCGATCCGCCGATCATCGAGTCCCTGTACGAGGCGTCGGTTGCAGGCGCCGAGATCGATCTCATCGTTCGCGGCATCTGCTGCCTCCGGCCAGCGGTTCCCGGGACGTCCGAGCGGATCCACGTCCGCTCCATCGTCGGCCGGTACCTGGAACACTCGCGGATCTTCCGTTTCGGCGAGGGAGACGAGGCTCGGTTCTACATCGGGTCGGCCGACCTCATGCAGCGGAACCTCGACCGGCGCGTGGAGGCGGTCGTCCCGGTGACCGATCCCGCGCTGACTGCGAGGCTGGAGGAGGTGTTGGACGTCTTGCTCGCCGACGACACGCTGGCCTGGACGCTCGGTCGCGACGGCGATTGGACGAAGGTGCCGACAGAGCGAGGCGTCAACGTCCAGCAACGCCTGCAGGAGATCGCGGTCGAGCGAGCTCGAGCCGATCGATGACCCTGGAGCGCGAGACCAAGCTGCAGGTTCCGGTCGGATTCAACCTTCCCGATCTGGGCGGCGAGGGCATCGTGGCGGTCGAGGGGGAGGCGCAACGCTTCGGAACCACCTACGTCGACACCGACGACCTGCGGCTCGCGCGATGGGGGAGTTCGCTCCGCCATCGAGAGGGACAGGGGTGGACGGTCAAGCTTCCCGTCGATGACGAAGGAGACCTGCTGGCCCGGGACGAGCGCGAGTTCGAGGGCGACGATCCACGGAAGATGCCCGTCGCGGCGGTCGACCTCGTTCGGGCGTACGTTCGCGGCGCCGAGCTCGCGCCGGTCCTGCACTTCCGGACGGTCCGGCGCCCCGTCGAGCTGAACGACGAGCTCGGTCGCCGGCTCGCCGTGGTCACCGACGACGAGGTCTCGACGATGCAGGGCCGCCGTGTGGCCGCCCGCTTCCGCGAGATCGAGGTCGAGCTCGACGACGGCGTCCCCAAGGAGACGGCCGAAGCGATCGTGCGGAAGCTCCAGGCCGCCGGGGCGGGCGAGGTCGACAACGTGCCGAAGCTCCACCGCGCGCTCGGATCTCGCGCCGAGGCTCCCCCGGACGTGGTGGTCCCCACGTTGGACCGGGCCGCCGACGTCCGAGACATCGTCCGCGCCGCGGTGGCGGCGTCGTTCGTGCGGCTCGTCCGGCACGACACTGGCGTGCGGCTCGGCGAGGACCCGGAGGCCGTCCACCAGGCGCGGGTCGCCACGCGTCGCCTGCGTTCGGACCTTCGGACGTTCCGCGACGCGCTCGAGCCGTCGTGGTCCGATCCGCTGCGCGACGAGTTGAAGTGGCTCGGTCTCGCGCTCGCGGAGGCGCGGGACGCGGACGTTCTCCGCGAGCGTATCCGTTCAACGGGGGCGCGGCTCCGGCCGCAGGATCGCGGGGCGGTCGATCGGTTGCTGCACGTCGTCGAGCAGCGCCGTGACGATGCCCGCACGGTGTTGCTCGACGCGCTCCGCTCGGAGCGGTACGTCGCGGTGCTCGATGCCCTCGTGGAGGCATCCCACGGCCCACGGGTCCTCGACGGCATCGCGACCGCGCCGGCCGCGACCGTGCTGCCCTCGATGCTCGACGCGCCGTGGAAGGAGCTGGTCATCGCCGTCGACCATCTCGCCGAGGATGACGGCGACGAGGCCCTCCACGCGGCCCGGATCCACACGAAGCGGGCGCGATACGGCTCGGATGCGGCCGCTCCCGTGTTCGGCAAGAAGGCGCGTGCGTTCGCGGAGGCCGCGGCGACCCTTCAGGACGTCCTCGGCGAGCATCAGGACGCCGTGGTCGCCGGCGCCTGGCTGCGCGAGACGGCCGCCGCCGAGCCGGCTCTCGCATTCGTGGCCGGACAGGTCGATGCCTTCGAGGTGCTTGCCGCGCAGGAAGCCCGGCGACGATGGCCCGAGGCGTGGAACCAGCTTTCGCGCAAGAAGTTGCGATTCTGGTCGTGAGCTCCAAGGAGGTCGTCCGCGCGGCGGGGGGCATCGTCACGCTCGACGACGGCGAGGAGCCCCGCTTCGCGCTGGTGCACCGCCCGAGGTACGACGACTGGACCTTCCCGAAAGGCAAGCTCCACGACGGCGAGCCCGAAGAACAGGCGGCACTCCGAGAGGTCGAGGAGGAGACCGGGCTCCGGTGCAGTCTGGGAGAGCCGGTCGACTCCGTCACGTACACGGACCGATTCGGAAGACCGAAGGTGGTGCGGTACTGGAGGATGACGCCGGACGGCGGCGCGTTCCTGCCGAACGACGAGGTCGACGAGCTGCGCTGGGTCGGACCGGACGAGGCGATGACGCTGCTCACGTACGGGCACGACCGCGATCTGCTGCGATCCGTGCTCGCCCCACGAACGCGGTCGCCCGTCTACCTCGTCCGGCACGCGAAGGCCGGTGTGCGGGATCTGTGGGAAGGTCCCGACGAGGAACGCCCGCTCACCCGGCGGGGGCGTCGACAGGCCGACCGCCTCGTCGAGCGCTTCGAGGGGCTGGAGATCGAGCGCATCGTCTCCAGTCCATTCTTGCGATGCCTCTGGACCGTCGAGCCGCTCGCCCGATCTCGCGGCCTCGCGGTGGAGATCGCCGACGAGCTCGCCGAGGGTGCGGATCCGGAGCGAACCGTCGAGTTCATCCGTAGCCTCGCGCCCGTGCCGACGGTCCTGTGCGGCCACGGAGGCGAGATCGACGCGGTCGTCCGGGCGTTCGAGGACGAAGGCGCGAAGGTGGAGGGCTCCCGCGGGCTCGCGAAGGGCTCCGTTTGGGTGCTCGAGCGCGAGGACGGAAGGGTCGTCTCGGCCCGGTACCTGCCCGCGCCCGCAGGATGAGCACGGGTCCCAAGCGGTACGCGGTGCTCGACCTCGGCAGCACGACGTTCCAGCTGCTCGTCGCGGACGGTGAGCCGGATGCCACGGTGACGCCCGTGCTGCGGGACCGAGAGGTCCTCAACCTCGGGCTGGTCCTGGGGGAGGACGGCAAGATCCCGGAGGACGTCGCCGCTCGAGCCGCCGAGACGGCGCGGCGCCTGCGGGACATCGCGATCCGCGCGGGGGCCGCGGAGGTGGTCGCGATCGCGACCAGCGCGTTGCGCGACAGTCCGAACCGACAGGAGCTTACCGACCTCCTGACGGATGCGGTGAGTGGGCCGGTCCGCTTCATCGACGGAGCGGAGGAGGCCCGGCTGACGTTCGCCGGAGTTGCCGCGAGCGTAGCGCTCGGTCCCGGGCCGACCCTGCAGTTCGACCTCGGGGGAGGCAGTCTCGAGGTCGCGCTCGCGGACGAGCGTGGGCTCCGGTGGGGTGCGAGCGTTCCCGTCGGGGCGGGACGACTCACCGGCCTGCTCATCGAGGACGATCCACCCACTCGGGCGGAACGCAAGCAGGTGCGTTCGGAGGTGGAGGCGGCGCTCGAGCCGCTGCTGTCGCGGGTGAAGGAAGCGCAGCCGGTACGTTTCGTCGCGAGCGGAGGAACCGTCGGCGCGCTCGGGCGGCTCATCGCCGCAGAACGCTGGGAGGTCCCGCCCGAGAGCCTGAACCAGCTGGAGATCCCGGTTGAGGACCTCCAAGCGGTGACGCGGACGCTCGCGGCGCTGACGCTCAAGGAACGGCTGAAGCTCCGAGGCATCGACGAGCGTCGGGCGGAGATCCTTCCCGCCGGGGGGTGGATCCTCACGACCGCAGCGAGCCTGTTCGGCGCCGAGTCGCTGATCCACTCGGAGTGGGGGCTGCGCGAGGGCGTCGTGCTCGACGCCCTGGGTCTCGCCGGATCGCCACCCCCGTCGCCGGAGGACCTGCGTGCCCGCTCCGTCCAGCGCCTCGTCCGCGTGTGGGGCGAGGATCCTGCCCACGTCGACATCGTCGCGCGGGTCGCCGGCCGCCTCTTCGACGAGACTGCGAACCTGCACGGTCTCGGGATGCTCGAGCGGGAGTGGCTGGAGCACGCGGCGCGGCTGCACGAGATCGGCACCGCCATCTCGCCCGCGAAGTTCCACAAGCACGGTGCCTACCTGGTGGAGCACAGCGGGATCCGCGGTTTCTCTCCCGAGGAGATCGCGTCGATCGCGACGATCGTCCGGTTCCAGCGAGGCAAGGACCCTCGCGCCGTCTACCCCCCGTTCGCCGGGCTGGACGAGCGTGCGCAGTACGCGTGCGTCGTGCTCGTCGCGCTGCTCCGCGTCGCCCATCCGATCGCTCGCGGCCTCGAAGGCGAGGCGCTCGACGTCTCCGCGGAGGTCGACGACGGGATGCTGCGGATCGGGGTCTCGGGAGCGGCGGATCCGCAATCGGCGGTCCTGGAGGCGCGGCAGAACGTGGGGCTTCTCGAGCGGGCGCTCGGGAGGACCGTCGAGGTCGACGCTCGCGGCTAGCGCGTCCGTTTGTGGTGCCCGGCCCGGGCGTGGTAATCAACTCGGCCGCAACCGATGGAGGGCTGGTGTGCCGAAGCCATGAGACTGATCCCCCGCAACGAGACGTTCTTCCAGCTGTTCGTCAACCAAGCGAAGAACATCGAGACAGCGGCGGGAGTGCTCTTCGAGCTGATCGCCAAGTTCGACGATGCGTCCGCGAAGGCCGCGCGCATGCGAGACCTGGAGCACGAGGGCGACGAGATGACCCACGAGATCATGCGCCGGCTGAACACCGTCTTCGTCACGCCGCTCGACCACGAGGACATCCATGAGCTCACGACGACGCTGGACGATGTGATCGACCACATGGAGGCTGCCGCGGACCTGTTCATCCTCTACAAGATCGAGGCGCCCTTGCCGGGGATGAAGGCCCAGGCCGACGTGCTGGTTCGGGCGTCGCGAACGATCCGCGAGGCGCTCGAGACACTCCCCAAGTACAAGCTCCTCAGTCCCTTCGCGATCGAGGTCAACCGGCTCGAGAACGAGGGCGACCGGGTCTACCGGCAGGCCATCGCGGACCTGTTCGGCGGGGATCACCGTGCCATGGACGTCCTCAAGTGGCGGGACATCATCGACGAGATGGAGGCGGCCATCGATCGCCTCGAGGACGTCTCGGATGTCCTCGAGGGCATCTCGCTGAAACACGCCTGATGCCGAGCGTCGAAACCATCCTCTTCGCCCTGGTGATCGCCATGGGGTACATCTATGCCTTCGTGGGGGGTTTCACCGACGCCGCCAACGCGATCGCCACGTCGATCGGAACGCGGGTCCTCACCCCAACGGCGGCGGTCCTCACGGCCGGGTTCTTCAACCTCCTCGGTGGGCTCACCGGCACGGCGGTCGCCGTGACGATCGGATCGGGGATCGTCGACCCGTCGCAGCTGACTCTCGTCACGGTGATCGCCGGTTTGGGCGGTGCGATGACGTGGAGTCTCATCACGTACTTCTTCGGCATCCCCGTCAGCGAGACGCACGGTTTGATCGGCGGTCTGATCGGAGCGGGTGTCGCGACGGCGGGAACGGACGTCGTGCAGTGGGGAACTCTCGAGGGGGTCGGAGCCGCGCTCGTGCTCTCTCCCATCATCGGCTTCCTCGGCGCTGCGATCCTGCTGATCGCGATCTACTGGGCTTTTCACCGTGTACGCAGGGGACGTGTCATGCCCATCTTCGTCAACCTGCAGCGGGCATCGGCGGCCTTCATGTCCTTCAGCCACGGCCGCAACGACGCGCAGAAGCCGATGGGCGTCCTGGCGCTCGGGTTGTCCCTCTACTACGGCCGGGGCGAGTTGACGGTTCCGCTCTGGGTCGTCGTTTCGGTGGCGACCACCGCCGCGTTCGGTACGGCGATGGGTGGATGGAGGATCATCCACACCCTCGGGCAACGGATCGTGAAGCTCGATCCGGTGCAGGGATTCGCGGCGGAAACCTCGGCCGCGGGCGTCCTGCAGCTCGCGTCGTCGCTCGGCATCCCCATCAGCACGACCCACGCGATCACGTCTTCCATCCTCGGCGCGGGGGCGACGCGCCGCGTCTCGGCCGTCCGGTGGGGCGTTACCCGGCAGATCTTCCTGTCCTGGCTGCTGACGGTGCCGGTGGCGGCGCTGCTGGGGGCGGTGTACGTGTTCATCCTGCGGCCCATCACCTGAGCCGCGCTTCCCACCAGTTTCGTCTATGTGCCGATGCCCTGGTCCTCGATCGGTGAGATCCAGCTCGCGATCGTGCTGACGGGTCGGAACCCGATCGATCCGTACAACGCGGTTGCGGGACCGTCGTGCTCGGCCAGCAGGTAGGTCCGCTCGGCGTGGGCGCTCGTCGACTCCGACACGGCGTGTCGCGCGAGGGCGCTGGCGTACCCTCGCCGACGCGCCTGCGGGAACGTCGCGACGTGATCGATGTACCCCACCCCTTCGAGAACCAGCAGCGCGGCGAACGCGACGGATGCTCCATCCTGCCGGACCGTGAACCATCGCCGCCCGGCCGGGACGAGCAGGTCGCGCTCGATCGTCGCGATCTCCTCCACGACGCCGGCGTCCTTCACGTCGAACCATGC
>JBBDWS010000043.1:6010-13198 GCA_040902755.1 Actinomycetota bacterium | reverse complement strand
GAGACGACCGCCCCCCACCACGCGGGTTCGACGCGGTCGAACAGCGCGTCCTGCGCCCGCCAATACCGGAGGAGCGGCTCGAGATCGGGGCGGTCCACCCGCGTATCGTCCCAGGGCCCCCGCGTCCGCCGCTGCGCTACGCTCGGCGGTCGTGATCACGAGCCGGATCTACCGCGACGGGGAGCTGAAGGAAGAGGCGTCCTTCGATCCCACCGACGTCGAGGCCTGTCGTGCCGCGGGCGACCAGCGGATGATCTGGATCGACGTGGTGGATCCGACCGACGACGAGCTCTCGCTGCTGCAGCGAACGCTCGGGCTGCACGAGCTCTCCGTCGAGGACAGCCGCCGCTGGAGCCAGCGCTCGAAGGTCGAGTTCTACCCTAAGTACGTCTTCTTGGTGGTTCACGGGATCCGCATCGATGACGGCGGTGAGCTCGTCGACTCGGAGCTGCACGCGTTCGCCGGGGAGCAGTTCTACCTCCTCACGATCCGGCGGGCGCCGCTGCTCGAGCTCCACAAGACCGTCGAGCGCACCGGCCGGATCTCCCCCCTGTCCTCCGAGGGGATCGGCTTCCCGCTCTACCTGTTGCTCGACGAGATCGTCGACGGGTACCTCGACGTCGTGGAGCGCCTGGAGGACCAGGCGGACGTGGTCGAGGAGGAGGTCTTCTCCGAAGAGGAGGAGGTCGAGGGCCTGCAGGAGCGGATCTTCCGGACGAAACACAAGGTCGTCGTATTCCGGCGCGCGGTCGCGCCGCTCCGAGAGGTCATCGACCTGCTCGACGAGCAGGGCGACCTCGTGACGCAGCCGCTCGTGCCCTACTACCGAGACGTGCTGGACCACGTGATCAGGAGCCAGGAGATGATCGACAACATCCGCGAATTGCTCATCGGCGCGCTCGACGTCCGGATGGCCCAGGCGTCGAACCGGCTCAACATCGTGATGAAGCAGCTGTCCGCGTGGGCCGCCATCATCCTGATCCCGACCTTGATCGCCGGCATCTACGGGATGAACTTCCGTCACATGCCCGAGCTCGACTGGAAGCTCGGGTACCCCTTCGCGCTCGGCATCATGGGCGCTTCGGCCTTCACGCTCTATCGGGTGTTCCGGCGACGGGACTGGTTGTAGCGATGTGCTCGGATCGGTCGCAGCCATGTGCCGCGCGCTGAAGGTGTTGTGCGTCGCCGAAGATCCCGACGCGCTTGCGGCGCTCAAGCGGGCGGCGGTGTCGGCGGAGTGGGAGCTCACGCCGGGCGCGACCGATCCGAAGGACGCGGTCCGCCAGCTCCACGACGAGCGGCCGCACGTGGTCGTCGCCTTCGGGGCGTTCGAGGGATTCGTCGCGCAAGCCGTCGAGGCCTACCCGGCGCTCCGCGTCGTAGCGGACCGGGACGTGCCCGGCGCTGGGGCCGTCGTGGGGTCGCTCGACGAGGTCCGGTCCGCGGTGTTGGGACGATCCCGCCCCGGTCCCGTCCGCTAGCCGGTCCCTCCGTCGGTCAGGCGCAGCCCGCCCAGGCGCTCCACGAGTTCGTCGACGCGGCCATCCGGACCGAGACGATGACGTTGGCGCGGCCGTTGAACACCGAGCGATCGGGCTGGCCGAAGTGGTCGGCGCGATCGGGCCAATACCGGGTTGCCTGCTGGAAGAGGCCGGCGTAGCCGTTCGGGTTGTACGCCCTGGGCTGGAGCTCGGACTCGCAATGCGCGACCTGGATCGCCTTGAGCGGGGTGCCCGGGCTGTCCCAATGCCTCGCCGCGCACTTGATGAGCTGTTTGATGTGCCAGGTTCCCTCGCGCCAGTCGTAGTCGCAGACACGGAGAGGAATCTCGTTCGCGGCGTTCGCCGTGGCGACCGGACCGGCCAAGGCGAGCGCCGCCGTCATGAGCGCCGCGCCGAGCGCGCGGCTTGCGATGCTTCGTCGGATCATCCTTGGTTTTCACCCCCGCGGTGAACGCCGGCTGGAGGCCGGGTCCATGTCGCTCCGGGCAGGGAGCCCGGGCGGCCCGTGGTAGGTCGTGGGTGCTCGATCACCTCCGTCGTCGTCGGCTTGTCCGTTCGACCTCGCGACGGTCCATCCGGAGTGCTTCCCCGGCCCCGGGCGCGCGCCCTCCGTCACCGGATGTGGTGGTGGGTTCGCGTGAGGACCGAAGGGGATCGGACCGACCCGTGGATCGTCGGTCCCATCGTCCGTGTAGAACGCGTCCTAACGACCTTACCCAGCCGGCGTCTGTACGAACAATGACCTACAGCACAACGCCTGACCGTGGGTCAGGCGCCTTCCGGGCCCGGCCTGGCATGGCTCAGGCGCCGGTACCATGGCAGGTAGGCCATGAAGATCCTGCTCGCGGCACCTCGGGGGTACTGCGCCGGCGTCGAGCGCGCCGTCGAGGCGGTCGAGCGTGCCCTGATCACCCACGGGGCGCCGGTCTACGTCCGCAAGCAGATCGTGCACAACGCCCACGTCGTCTCAGATCTCGAAGCGAAGGGGGCGGTATTCGTCGATGACGAAGCCGAGGCCCCCGGCGGTTCGGTGCTCGTGC
The DNA here is from genome assembly GCA_040902755.1 of Actinomycetota bacterium. Lineage (GTDB taxonomy): Bacteria > Actinomycetota > UBA4738 > UBA4738 > HRBIN12 > CALGFI01. Next base: position 10,656 of record JBBDWS010000043.1, on the reverse strand, counting down.
TGTCCGCGCACGGCGTCGCCCCCGAGGTCTACGACCGGGCCCGGCAGCGGGCCCTCACCGTGCTGGACGCGACCTGCCCCCTGGTCACGAAGGTGCATCTAGAGGCCCGCCGCTTCGCCGCCGATGACCGGACGATCGTGCTGATCGGTCACGCCGGTCACGAGGAGGTCGTAGGGACCACCGGCCAGGCGCCGGACCGGACGCTCCTGGTCCAGAGCGTGGACGACGCGCGGACCCTCCAGGTCGGAGATGCCGAGAACCTCTCCTACCTCACCCAGACGACCCTGTCGGTCGACGAGACCAACCAGATCATCGGCGTGCTACGAGAGCGGTTCCCCTCGATCCAGGGGCCGCCTCGAGAGGACATCTGCTACGCGACCCAGAACCGGCAGGACGCCGTGAAGGAGATCGCACGGCGGGCGGACGTGGTCCTGGTGATCGGCTCGGCCAACTCCTCGAACTCGAAGCGGCTCGCGGAGGTCGCGCGCGAGCTCGGAACCACGGCGTACCTCGTGGACGACGAGCGTGAGGTCGACCCGGCATGGCTGGACGGCGCCGAGGTGGTCGGCCTGACCTCCGGGGCGAGCGCGCCCGAATGGCTCGTCGACCGGATGCTGGCCTGGTTCGCAGAGCGCGGCGCGATCGAGGTCGAGGAGCTCCGGCTCACCGAGGAGCACCTGCGCTTCTCCGATGTCCGGATGTAAGGCGGGTCAGCTCCAGGCGGAGAACTGGTCGCGGTCCTCGTTCTCGGCGGGGAGCTGCTCGATCGCGACGAGGGTGTTCGTCGAGCGAACCCCCGGCAGCGTCTGGATCCGTTCGAGGACGACCCTCGCCGCCTCCTCCCAATCGAACGGGATCTCGGCAAGGATGTCGTCCTCGCCCGCCACCAGCGCCACTCCGGCGACCTCGTCCATCTCCGTGAGCGACTCGAAGATCTGCGTCGTCGTCTCCGGGGTCGTCCGGATCCGCACGAAGCACGCGGGTCCCGTCCGCTGCATCGGCATCGTCGAGCCCAGGCCACCCCCGGCGAGCCCGACCACGTGCCCCGGAACGACCGCCGTCGTCAGGCTGCGTTCGATGCCGTCGATGCGGTGGATCGAACGAAGCACGTCCGCCGCGATCGAGGTGAGGTCCGGTCCGTGCGCCGCGGCCAGGATGTCCCAGTCGCCAACCACGAGCATCGAATGATGAACGCCCCTGGCTGACTCGAGCTGCATCAGGACCTCCTCGACCTTGCCCGGCCGGATGCGCAGGAAGATGAAGGCGTCCACGCGGCCACGCTAGGTCCGGCTCGCGGCGGGTGCAAGGACCCCTCGCCCCTGCGGTACTGGGCTCAGCCTTCGGGAGCGGGTCGGGCGCCGCGGCAGAGCCGGTCGAGCTCCTCGGCCCCGTCCTCCGGCCCGACCGCGATGAGCCGGTCGCCGGCCTGGAGCTGGAACCGTCCACGCGGTCGGTAGATCCACCGGGGTCCGCGCTGCACGGCCAGGACGAACATGCCGGTCTCGGTCTCCATGCCGAGTTCCTTCAGCGTGCGCCCGTCGGCCGCCGAGCCGGCCTCGATGATCGTCTCGGCGCTCGTCTCCTCGGTCTCCTCGAGCGCCATCTGCACGACCGGGTGCAGCGGCTCGCCGTGCTCGACGTACCAGGTCAGGTCCCGCGCGGCGTCGCACATCGACTCGCTCGCGCTTCCCAGGCGAAGGAGCCCGCGGAGCTCGTCGGGGTCCCTTGCCTCCGGCGCCGAGCGCAGGACCCAGGACTCGAGCTCGTCGTGCAGGATGTCGCTCCTGGCCTCGAGCGCTCCGACCTCTGCCGCGAGCGAGCGGTCGTTGAACAGCAAGGAGGAGTACGCGAGTCCGACCGCCGCCTCTGAAAGGTCCTTCAGCTCGATGAGGATGTCCACCGCACGGTCGAGCTCGGACAGCGGCGGCGCGTCGGCGTCGGCGGGATCGGGGAGCAACGGCGCTCCGGCGAGCTCGCGCGCGAGGTTCACACCTTCGCCGGGGCCTCGGACGAGCAGGACGTCGGCCTCGGAGATCACGTCGTCCGGGCCTGGGTCGAATTGCCAGTCGATCCCGCTTCGGATCGCCATGACCCACATCCCGGTCTCGGTCGGCAGCGAGATGTCCCGCAAGGATCGACCGATCATCGCGGAACCCTCGCGAACGCGGATCCGCGCCGTCATCTCGTCCGCGTGCCGGAGGTCGCGCCGCAGGTTGTCCGGGATCCCCAGCTTCGCCTCGACGACGCGCGCGATGTCCGACGCGGCGTCTCCGATCTGCTCGATCGCGTCCGCGATCGAGAGCACGCCGGCCATCCCCTCGGCGTCCTCGGGACTCCGGGCCGCGAGCATCGCCATCATGCGGAGGCGGCGCAAGTGGCCACTCATCCGCTCCTCGAGGTCCTCGACCTCGCGCGCGAGCTTCTCCTCGTTGAAGAACACGGCCGCGTAGGCCAGGTCGACCATCAGCTCGGAGGCGTCCTTCGCCTCGACGAGCAGGTCCTTGACGTTCTTCGGTTCGTCATCCATAGACGATCGCCCCCGATACTCCCATAGCGAACAGGACGGCGGCGACGCCCACCAGGTCCATCAGGCTCGTGATCAGAGGCACCGCCTGGTTGTCCGGGTCCAACCCGAACCTCGTGGTGACGACCGCCGTGTAGTAGCCGGCAAGCAGGATGATCGGCAGCACGATGACGCCCGCAAGCAGCGTCCCCGTCACGATCGCTCCCACGCCCGGGTGCAGGAGCCCCGCCCGATCGGCGAGACCGGTCAGCTGCTCCAGCGCCGCCGCGACGGCACCGATGGCCGTGAACACCAAGAGCCCGAATACGACGACGATCGTGCCGTCGACCACCGCGGGCGGTTCCGGGCGACCCCGCGCGGTGATCACACCCAGCTGCAGCTTCGAGGTGAGGCGCGACGACAAGATCCCCCCGAGCGCGCCGGCCTGCGAAACGAACGGGGGGATGAGGATCAACACCGCGGGCACGAGCTCGAGCGACTCGCGGCGCGCCTCGAGGAGGGCTCCGGCGAACACGTCGAGCAGCGGCACGAGCGCGATCACGCCGAGCATCTCGAGCAGGATCCGCCGGACTTCCCGCTTGGTGCGCATGCTCGTGAATAGCGCGGCCGCCGCGACCGCGGTGCAGAACCCCGCGACGATCGCGTTCGCGACGTCGTTCCCGGGGATGAACGCCGCGAGGAAGAGGGTCGGCAGCGTCACCATGTCGCCGATCGCCGTCACCATCGGAGTGGACACGGCGTCGAGGTCCCACCCTCGGCGGAACGACTGGATCGAGATCGCGACCGTGACGATCAGGATGACCGCAGAGGCCAGAACGCCGCCGAACACCGAGATCGTGACGAGATCCCAGAACGAGATCGTGCTCTCGTCGAAGGCAGCCGCAACGAGCTTGGCGAGAGCAGCGAGATAGAAGGACGAAAGGACACTGGACAGGAGTCCGACCTCGACGTTGGTCCGCAGGATGGAACCCGGCCGAAGGGTTGGCTCGAACAGCCCGGCATGGATCCCGGTCCCGAGCCGCGCCCCGATCGCGCCGAAGATCGTGCCGCGCATCCCGACCGATGCGGGGATGAGGACGAGAAGGCCGGGGAGCATATCGAGGGTGCCGGTGATCGAGCCGAGCGTCAGGCCGGCGACGAACGATGCGGCCGTGGAGAGGACGAGTGCGACCAGACCCTGCCGGAGCGTCCGACGCTCGGCTCGCAGGGTCGCCCACAGGCTGCGTGCACGAGGGCGGATGGCCATAACGGTTCGCTCATCGAGTGCTTGTCCCTCCGATGTGGCTGGGCACCGGTCTGGGGGAGTATGGCCCCGCAGTCATTGCGAGGCAACCGCCTCCTCGACCCAATCACGAGTGAGGAAGAGCCAGAACGCGAGGCCCGCGTACGGCCCGTACCGCCGGAACCTGCGCTCGATAGCTCGGTCGGTCACGGACCTGCGCGCGGTGAGCCTCGCGTACGTGGGTCGGGTCCACGAGTCGAGGATCAAGCGGTGGTAGCGACCGAGCGTCATCATCACGTGGGCCGCCGCGTACGGTCCCACACCGGGAAGCGCCAGCAGGCGCGCCTCGAGCTCGTCATCGGGGAGATCGTCGGTGCTCGCGCGACCGAACCATTCGAGATCGAGGTCGCCTTCGGCGACCGAACGGGCGAGCTGCAAGAGATACGAGCCGCGGTATCCCGCCCGGGCGACGTCGCGGAAGAAGGTCTCGCCGGCCTCGGCCATCACCGACGGCGTTGGGAACGCCCGTCCCCACGGGTCCCCATCCGCCGCGCCGGCTGAGGGCTCGCCGAGGTGAAGGACGATCGCGTGGACCATCCGGACCGTCGCCGACCAGGTGCAGTTCGTCGTGCAGATCGTCTTCACGACGTCCTCGAACACGGTTGGGCTTCGCACCATCCGGCCGGCGCCCGTCGTCGCCCACGCGAGCTCGGGGTCGCCCGCCGCGACGGCATAGAACGACGAGAGGTCCGCGTCCAGCCGCAGCACATGGCGCACGGCTCCGAGCAGCTCGGTGACGACCGGCTCCGAGACGCCAGGGCCCAGGACGATGACCCGCGCGCTGCCCTCGCGGCCGGGCTCGATCCGAACGCGCCGGGGACGGCGGCGCCTCGTCGGCAG
>JBBDWS010000043.1:1278-5910 GCA_040902755.1 Actinomycetota bacterium | reverse complement strand
GAGGTCAGACGATGGACATCGGATCCGTGCTCATGGTTTCCCTGATCGTCCTGTTGTGGGTCGCCGCCGCATGGGCGGACTCGCGCGACGGCCGGGACTGGACCGGCTCGAGGGACGGAAAGGAGCGGCGGCACCGCATCGGGAGCTGAGCTTCGGCCGGGCGGGTCCGGCTCCCCGCTCCGTACGATGGTGGTCGTGACAGTCGAGTTCACCGACTGGGCGACCGAGATCCTGCAACGGACCCATGCCGCGGCGCGCCGCTTGAATCCCGACGCGACCGTTCGGCTTCACCGCGGGGGCGATGGGGTCGAGTTCTCGCTCACGGACGAGCGCCACGAGAGCGACGCGCTCGTCGCCGACCGGGGGTTCGAGCTCTGGGTCGAGCCCGGCCTGGAGGGGACCGTGGACGTCGTCGAGCCCCACGACCGGCTCATCCTTCGCCCGCCGGGCGATGAGGCCCGGAGCGTCAAGTCTCACTGACTCATCATCCGGCGGCGACCGGAGCGTTCGGTTCGCCGGGCTACACTTCCTTCATCGTGAGCACGACCGGAATGTCCTCCCGAGCGGTCCGGCCCGTTGGTGCGTCGGGCTCGGTGATGCTCATCGGCGGCGCCGAGGACAAGGTCCGGGACAAGGTGATCCTCTCGCGGTTCGCCGAGGCGGCCGGTGGCGAGGACGCACACGTGGTGGTGATCTCGACGGCCTCGTCGCTCGGCGACCTGGCCACCGAGCGCTACCGCGAGCTCCTTGGAGGGCTCGGCATCGGCCGGGTCATGGGCCTGCGCCCGGAGCAGCGCTCCGTCGCGGACGATCCGAAGGTCGCCGCATCCCTGGACGGAGCCACCGCGGTCTTCCTTACCGGCGGGAACCAGCTCCGCCTGTCCTCGGTCGTGGCCGGCACTCGCCTTTCCGACGCGATCCATCGAGCGCACGACCGTGGGGCGGTGCTCGCCGGAACCTCCGCCGGCGCGAGCGCGATGGCCTCCCACATGATGGCGTACGGCCGCTCGGGCGAGACGCCGAAGAGCCGGATGGCCCAGCTCGCCGCGGGCCTCGGTCTCGTCCATGGGATCGTGATCGACCAGCACTTCCAGCAGCGAGGCCGTTTCGGGCGCCTGCTGGCCGTCGTCGCGCAGTCGCCCTCCCTGGTCGGCCTCGGCCTGGACGAGGACACCTGCGCGATCATCCACTCCGATCGCACGATGGAGGTGATCGGCCGCGGTGCGGTCACGGTGATCGACGGGTCGCACGTCGTGACCGATGCCCATCAGGCGAAGGGCCACCGGCCGATGATGGTCTCCGACGCCATGGTGCACTCGCTCCCGTCCGGCACGTGGTTCGACCTGCGCGCGCGACGGCTCGTCGCGGACGAGCCCGGTCAGGAGCGGGAGGCCTCGGAGTGACCGAAGGCGGGACCCGGACGCGAGCGGACCGGACCCGCTCGAAGCGGGAGCCGGCTTCCAAGAAGCCTCCGCTGAAGCCCGATCTGAAGATCGTCGAAACGCAGATCTTCCGCGGTCCGAACTACTGGAGCTACGACCCCTGCGTTCGGCTGCTCGTCGACCTCGGGGCGCTCGAGGACTGGCCATCGAACACCATCCCCGGGTTCGTCGAGGGCCTGCTCTCGATGCTGCCGGGGGTTGGGGAGCACTCCTGCTCGCTCGGCAAGCGCGGAGGGTTCCGCGAACGCCTCCAGGAGGGGACGTGGGTCGGGCACGTCGCCGAGCACGTCTCGATCGAGCTCCAGCGCGAGTCCGGGGCGCAGGTGTACCGGGGCAAGACCCGCGGGGCAGGCGAGCCCGGCCGGTACAACGTGATCTTCGGCTACTGGGAGGAGCGGGTGGGACTCGAGGCAGGCAAGCTCGCGGTCCGGCTCGTCAACCACCTCGTCGCTCCGAAGCCGGAGTTCGACTTCCTGGCGGAGTTGGAACGGCTGATCCTGCTGGCCGAACGGCGGGCGTTCGGGCCGTCGACGCAGGCGATCCTGGACGAGGCCGCCAGCCGGGACATCCCGTTCATCCGTCTGAACGAGCGATCGCTCGTGCAGCTCGGGTGGGGGAAGTATCAGCAGCGGATCCGCGCCACGATGACCTCGAAGACGTCCTCGCTCGCCGTCGACATCGCCGGCGACAAGGACATGACGCGGCGTCTCCTGCACGCGGCCGGACTGCCGGTCCCCCGCGGGGAGCTCGTCCGGACCGATGACGAGGCGGTGAACGCCGCCAAGCGCATCGGGTTCCCCGTCGTCACCAAGCCCTTCGACGGCAACCACGGACGGGGCGTCGCTCTGGAGCTGCGGAGCGACCGGGACGTGCGGCAGGGATTCAAGCGCGCGCTGAAGGAGTCGCGCGGCGGGCTCGTCGTCGTGGAGAGCTTCGTGACCGGCCAGGACTATCGGGTGCTGGTCGTCGGCGGGAAGATGGTCGCCGTGGCCGAGCGAGTGCCCGCGCACGTGATCGGGGACGGTGAGCACACCGTCGCCGAGCTCGCCCAGATCACGAACGAGGATCCGCGCCGGGGGATCGGGCACGAGAAGGTCCTCACGAAGATCAAGGTCGACGAGGCCGCGGTCGCGCTCGTGAAGAAGCAGGGTTTCGCGATGGACGACGTTCCGCCCGAGGGCGCGTTCATCAAGCTCGTCTCGACCGGGAACATGTCGACCGGTGGCATCTCGATCGACCGGACGTGGGAGGCCCACGAGGAGAACGTCGAGATCGCCGAGGAGGCCGCGCGCGTCGTCGGGCTCGACGTCGCGGGGATCGACTTCCTCGCCCCCGACATCACGAAACCCGTCCGGGAGACGGGCGGCGCGATCGTCGAGGTGAACGCCTCTCCCGGGTTCCGGATGCACACGCATCCGACGGAGGGCGAGCCGCAGTACGTGGCCAAGGACGTCGTCGACCTGCTGTTCCCGCCCGGCACGCCGGCGAGGATCCCGATCATCGCGGTAACCGGGTCGAACGGGAAGACGACGACGGTGCGCATGATCGCCAACATCTTCAAGGGGATGGGGCACTCGATCGGGTTCACGACGACGGATGGCATCTACATCGACGAACGGCTCGTGAAACGGGCCGACGCCAGCGGTCCGAAGTCCGCGCAGATGGTGCTGCAGAACCCGCGGGTCGATCTCGCCGTGTTCGAGACGGCACGCGGCGGCATCTTGCGGGAAGGTCTCGGCTACGGGAAGAACGACGTAGCCGTCGTGCTGAACGTCACCGGCGATCACCTCGGTCTGAGGGGGATCGACACGCTCGAGCAGCTCGCCGCGGTCAAGCAGGTCATCGTCGAGGCCGTTCCGAAGACGGGTTGGGCCGTGCTGAACGCGGACGATCCGCTCGTCGTGGAGATGCGCAGGGCGTGCAGCGGCAGCGTCATCCTGTTCTCGATGCAGGAGAAGAACGAGCTCATCGAGCGGTGGGTCCGCCGCGGGCGCAAGGCGGTCGTCCTCGAGAAGAGCGCGCTCGGCGAGAAGATGGTGATCCGGGACGGGCGCCGGACGATGCCGATCGCATGGATCCACACGCTGCCCGCGACCTTCGAGGGGCGCGCTCGCATGATGGTCCAGAACGCGATGGCCGCGGCCGCCGCCGCGCACGCCGCGGGAGCGCACCTGCACGACATCCGTCAGGGGCTCCGGTCCTTCACGACCTCGATCTATCAGGCGCCCGGCCGCCTGAACGTGTTCGACCTGGACGGGGTGAAGGTCGTGATCGACTACGCCCACAACCCGGCCGGGCTCGAGACGCTCGGCGAGTTCATCGAGAAACTCACCCACGACGCACCGTCGGGCGGACGTCCGCACCGATCCTCGGGCCGGGCGAACCTGCGCGTCGCCGTCGTGGCGACGGCCGGGGATCGTCGCGACGACGACATGCGCCAGCTGGGCCGAGTCGCCGCGCGGTACTTCGACGACGTGATCATCCGGGAGGACCGTCACGCGCGCGGGCGCCCGCCCGGGCAGACCGCACAGCTGATCGAGGAGGGCGTGCGCGAGGCGATCTCCCAGGGCGCGCGAGCGGGCAACGTCGAGGTCGTCCTGGACGAGATGGAAGCGACGAGGATGGCGATCGACCGCTCGCGGCCGGGCGACCTCGTCGTGCTCTGCGTCGACTACGCCACCGAGGTCTACAAGGAGCTCGAGCTCCGCCGCTCCCTCGCGGCTCCCTCGGTCATGCGGGTGGGCGACGGCCAGGAGGGTTGGGAGGGCGGCGACCCCGACATGCTCGAGATCGCGAACGAGGTCGGTCCGTAGCGCATGTCCTCATCCCATCCGAGAGCGAAGACGACGATCGGCGCCGCGGCGCTGATGCTCGCCCTCACCGTGCCGTTCACCGTGATGGGTGTCGGCCTCGCTCGTAACGCGCTCGACCCGGCCAGGATCGATCGCGACACGTACTTCTCGGCGGTCGGCTTCGGGTTGAACTCGGTGGAGACGCGGAACCTCATCGCGATCTCGGCCGTGCTCGTCCTCGGCCTGTGCATCCTGAGCCTCGTCCTGGTGATCGGCGTGCTGGACCGGCGGGCGAGCGTTCGTCATGCGGCGATCGGCACGTTCATCGTGTTCGCGGCCGTCACGCTCCCGCTCTCGATCGCCGAGATCTTCTCGAAGGACCCGCAGCCGACCGCGGC
>JBBDWS010000043.1:0-1268 GCA_040902755.1 Actinomycetota bacterium | reverse complement strand
GATCGGTCTGGTGATCGCCGCGGTCGACATCGCGATCGTGGTCCTCCTGCTTCTTCCGGAGACGTTGAACGAATTCGAGCGTGGAGAGTCGGCGCGGGAGCGGGTCCGCGCGGCCCGCCGGGCCGAGCGACTCGCCGGCCGGTCCAAGGCCTCGCGTCGCGCCTCCGAGCCCGGATAGATCGACGTGGACGCACCGGCGATCCGCCGCGCCCTCGAGGACGAGCGCGACGAGCTCCGCGCCCAACTCGGCGAGATGAAGGCCGCGCCGCGCGACCCGATGGCATCCGTGTCGTTCGGCAAGCGGGTCGGCGAAGGGACGTCGCAGGCGGTGGAGCGGATCGCCCAGGTATCGGCGGCGAAGAGCCTCGATGCGAAGCTCAACGACGTCGAGCGCGCGCTCGCGAAGCTGGACGAAGGGACCTACGGGACTTGCGACGTGTGCGGCGAGCCGATCGGCGAGGAACGGCTCGAGGCGATCTCGTGGGCGACGCTCTGCGTTCTCGACGCCTCCGAGCGGTGAGGCCCGCCGGCGGTGTCCGGCCGGTGCCGGCCGCTCAGCGAGGCTCGTTCTCCGAACGCCACTTGATGCCGCAACCCACGCTCGCCCGCTGATCCGTGGAGACGAGCGTGCCCGCGAGCACGGCGTCCATCGCCGAACGGAGATCCTCGCCGGTCACCGGCAGCCCGTTGCGTGGCCGGCTCGAGTCGAACTGCCCGCGGTAGGCGAGCCGGCGCTCGCGATCGTAGAGGAAGAAGTCGGGGGTGCAGGCGGCGCCGAAGGCCATCGCCACCTGTTGGGTCTCGTCGAACAGGTACGGGAAGGAGTAGCCGGCCTCTCGCGCCTCCTCCGCGAGGCTCTCCGGCGCGTCCTCCGGATACGCCGCGGGGTCGTTCGCGCTGATCGCCACGATCGACAGGTCCGCGTCCGCGTAGTCGTTCGCCATGCGTGCCACCTCTTCACGCACGTGCGCCACGTACGGGCAGTGACGGCACAGGAACATGACGAGCAGTCCGCGGGTCCCCTCGAGGTCTTCGAGCCGCACGAGCCGGCCCGTCGTGACGTCGGGGAGCGAGAAGTCCGGCACTCGGCTGCCGAGCTCGGTCATCGCGGACGTGGTGGCCATGGAGTCCTCTCGTCGGCCGACTCGGACGGTCTGCTCCCGATGCTACCGCCGGGCCGGACGTCGCGACGACGTACCCGTGCGCTTCGAACGTCCCGCCCGAGACGCCCGCCGCCGCTCCGCGTCCCCTCGCGAGTCGCGCGCCGC
>JBBDWS010000042.1:0-1033 GCA_040902755.1 Actinomycetota bacterium | reverse complement strand
GTCCTTGCGGCGAGCTCGATCTCGCCGGTGTCGATCGGGAGCCCGACCAGGTCGCACAGCCGTTCCATCAACGCGTACGCGGCCTTCGGATTCGTCGACTGCGGCAGGTAGTGGGGGGACGCCGCCCACAGCGAAAGCGCCGGGAGTCCCGCCTTGGCCGCCACGTCGTTCAACACGCCTACGATCCCGGTCGGCCCCTCGTAGCGCGCCGCCACGACCGCCGGGTGCGATGACCAAGCCGGGTCCGAGGACGCGGCGCTCACGGGAGACGCCATCGTGTGGGGAACGTCGGCGAGGAACGCGCCGAGCGTGACCACCATCGACGCCTCGATGTCCGAACACACGCGCAGGATCTGCTCGCAGTAGGTGCGCCACCGAACGTTCGGCTCAATCCCGAGGAACACGACCACGTCGCGGTTGCCCGCGCGCGCCCACGAGAACTCGTTCTTCGGCCAGTCCACCTCCCGGGTCTCGCCGTCGACCATCCGGACGGTCGGCCGATTCACCTGGAAGTCGTAGAACTCCTCCGGATCGATCGCGGCGAAGAGCCGGGCGCTCCACTGCTCGCGGAGCTCGCGTACGGCCGTCGTGGCGCCTTCGCCTCCGTCGTTCCAACCGGCGAATGCGCAGACGACGACGGGCTCGGACAGCTTCGGGCGGCCGCGGTACTCGATGTGGCTCATGAGGACCGGCCGGCGCGCTGAAGGTTCACCGGGACAGTCTCCGGCCCTCCGGGCCGGGTGTCACACCCGGGCCGGGAGGGTCACTCGTCGGGGCCGTCCTCCAGGGTGAGCCAGGTCCACCGCCGCATGATCGGGCAGGTGAGCGTCCGGGTGACCCCGTCGATCTCCTGGATCGGACGAAGGACGCGCTTCCCGAGCTCATCGATGCTGTCCGCCTCGGCCCGGACCACGACATCGTGCGGGCCGGTCACGACGTCGACGGCAACGACGCCCGGCAGGTCGGCGACCAACCGCGCGACCTGTGCGTCGGTCCCGACCTGCACCTGGAGGAAGATGAATGCCTCCATCGC
>JBBDWS010000041.1:0-6456 GCA_040902755.1 Actinomycetota bacterium | reverse complement strand
CCGACGGGTTCGATAACGAGTGGGGCGGGCAGGATTCGAACCCGCGACACGAGGGTTAAAAGCCCCCTGCTCTGACCAGGCTGAGCTACCGCCCCTTGCGCGGCAGTGTACGGGGGGAACCGGGTGGGTCTCATCGTCCGTCCAAGCGGGAGCCACCGACCCTTCTGGAGGGATCGAATGAAGCCGAACGCGAAGTGGGGTATCACCGGTTTGGTTCTCGGGCTCGCGGTCGCGATCATGCTGCCGACCTTCGCGCAGGAATCGTCCCCGAACCCAGGGACCGAAACGTCGGATCGAACCGTGAGCACCAGCGGGGTTGCGATCGTCCGTTCGGCACCGGACGAGGCGCTCGTGACACTGGGCGTCCATACCGACGCGCCGAGCGCGGAGGAAGCGATGCAGGCCAACGCCGATCGCATGGGAGACGTCATCCGAGCGCTCCTCGACGGGGGACTCGACCAGGGCGATCTGGCCACATCGACGATCAGCCTCTACCCCCGATGGAACGACACCGGAAGCGAGGTCGTCGGCTTCACGGCGGAGAACCAGATCACGGCCACCGTCACGAACCTGGACCGGGTCGGCGCCATCATCGACGGGGGCGTCCAAGCCGGTGCGAACCTCGCCGGCGGGATCACGTTCCGCGTCTCGAACGACAACGAGGCCGCCGACCGCGCGCTGATCGAGGCGGTCGCCGATGCCAAGCGGAAGGCCGAGCTGCTCGCCGCAACCGGCGACGACGAGCTGGGCGTGGTGCTGAGCATCACGGAGTCGGGCTCGAGCGTTCCGCCACCGGTGTTCTACGGTGAGGCCGGCGTCGCAGCCGATATGGCAACGCCGATCCTGCCGCCGACCCTCGAGACGCAGGTGAGCGTCAACGTCGTCTGGTCCTTGGTGTGACCAAGAGAGCTCAAGACCGGCGGGCCGCCTCGTCGGCGGTCCGCCGGTAGCGGTTCGTGATCGGCATCCGCCGGTCCCTCCCGAACGCCTTCGGCGTGATCTTGATCCCCGGCGCAGCCTGCCGGCGCTTGTACTCGGCACGGTCGATCATCGCGACGATGCGTTCGACGAGGTCCGGATCGGCGCCCTCGGTGACGATGTCCTCGGGCGAGCGGTCGCCCTCCACGTAGGCCTCGACGATCGGGTCCAGGACCTCGTACGGCGGAAGCGAGTCCGTGTCCTTCTGATCCGGCCGTAGCTCCGCCGACGGGGGCTTCGTCACGACGCGCTCGGGGATCGGGCCCTCATCCGGGCCGTGCGCGTTGCGCCACCGGACCAGCTCGTACACGAGGGTCTTCGGCACGTCCTTGATGGGCGCGAAGCCCCCCGCCATGTCGCCGTAGAGCGTCGCGTATCCCACCGCGTACTCGCTCTTGTTCCCCGTCGCGAGCACCAGCGAGCCGAACCGGTTGGAGATCGCCATCAGCAGCGCTCCGCGGATCCGAGCCTGCAGGTTCTCCTCTGCGGTCCCAGGCTCGGTCCCACGGAACGGTTCCTCGAGCGCGCCGAGATACGTGGAGAAGATCTCTTCGATCCCGATCACGTCGAGGCGGATCCCGAGCCGGCGCGCGATCTCCGCGGCGTCCTCGAGGCTCTCGGGAGACGAGTAGCGCGAGGGCATCGCGATCGCTCGAACGGCGCTGCGCCCGAGTGCGTCGACCGCAAGCGCCGCGACCAACGCCGAGTCGACGCCTCCCGAAAGGCCCAGGACCACGTCGGCGAACCTGTTCTTCCGCGCGTAGTCGCCGAGTCCGAGCACGAGTGCGCGGTAGACGTCCTCCGGCTCCTCCGGCCACTCAGGCCGCTCTTCGGCGAAGGATTCTCTCTCGTCCTCGTCGATCTCGACGATCAGCAGGTCCTCCACGAAAGCGCGGGCGCGGTGCCGCAGCGTCCCATCCGGAGCCGTGACGATGCTGCCGCCGTCGAAGACGAGCTCGTCCTGTCCTCCCACGGCGTTCACGTAGACGATCCACGCGTTCGTCTCGAGGGCGCGGTCGCGGCAGATCTCGATGCGCTCGCCGGCCTTGCCTCGGTGGTACGGCGAGCCGTTGATGTTCAGGATCACCGGGGTCTTCCGCCTGGCGTAGGCGTCGAACGGCGGCCCGGGTGCCCACGCGTCCTCGCACACGGACAGGCCGAGCTCGGAGCCCGCGAGCCGGACGGCGCACTCCGCCTCGCCGGCAACGAACGTGCGCTGCTCGTCGAACACGCCGTAGTTCGGCAGCTTCACCTTGTGGTATCGGGCGACGACCTCCCCGTTCGCGAGCAGCCCAGCTGCGTTGTGGATGCCGGCGCCGGTCCGGTTGACGAACCCCGTAACCACGGCGCAGCCGCCCGCGGTCTCCTGGGCGAGCCGTTCGAGGGCGGCCAGGTTGTCGTCGACGAACGCGGATCGCAGCACGAGGTCCTCGGGCGGGTAGCCGGTCAGCGCCAGCTCCGGGAATACGACGACGTCGGCGCCGGTCTCGGTGGCTCGAGACGCCCAAGCCGTCATGAGTTCCACATTGCCGTCGAGGTCTCCGACGGTCGGGTCGATCTGGCCGAGCGCGATGCGCACCATCGCCGTCAGACTATCGGGGCTTCGGAGCCGCGATCCCTACTCGATGCCGCCGATGTCCAGGTTGTATGCCTCCCAGACGAGATCGGCGCCGAGCTGGCGATGTCGCACGAGCCGGCCGAGCAGACGCTGGAGATCATCCCGGGCCTGCGACAGCGGCCAGTCCTCGCCGATCGTCGTCTGTTCGAGGCGCGCGGCCAGCTGTGTGGTGGCCTCGCGGATCTTGGGATGCTCCTCGCTCAGGAGCTGGATCTTGCCGGCGAGGCGGGGCGACTTCGAGCTGATCTCGGCGTAGAGACCGTTGGGACGCTCCGTCACCTCGATGTGCTCGTCGAGCGTGTGCGCGAGGTCTTGGAGCTTCCGGAGCACGTCCTTGGCCCAGTCGATCTCGCGCCCGACGGCGGGCCGCGAGATCGTCTGCTCGAGCTCGATCAAGGAGTGATGGAGGTCGGCGCGCCGCCGCGCGGTCTCCGCGAGGGTGGGCGTCATCTCCGGCTGCGCGAACTCGTCCTGGTCACTCATCGGCGTCCTCCCGCCGGTGCCCACGATAGGGGTGCGTCGCCGTTCAGGGCAACCCGGTCACCCTCCGTTGCCGCCGATCGCGACCTGCGGATGGAACCCATAGACTCAGGCCCCCCTGGTGCCGGGAGGGCCAGACTGACCACTCGGGAAGACCCCGCGAACCGGTTGGGTCCCTACGTGCCCCGCCTCGTCGCGGAGTGGCTTCGCTGGGATCCGAACGCCTCCTATCGGAGGGTCGAGGGAACCCTGGCATTCGTCGATATCTCCGGCTTCACCAGTCTTACCGAGCGCCTCGCGCGCAGAGGGAAGGTGGGAGCCGAAGAGATGAACGACGTGCTCGACCGCTGCTTCTCTGAGCTGCTCGCTGTCGCGTACGCCGACGGAGCCGGTCTCGTGAAGTGGGGAGGTGACGCCGTCCTCCTGCTGTTCGAGGGCGATCATCACGCAGCCAGAGCGTGTCGAGCAGCAGCGCAGATGCAACGGACGATGCGTGCCGTCGGCCGGTTCCGGGCCTCATCGGGCGCGGTGGCGCTCCGGATGTCCGTCGGGATCCATTCCGGTGGTTTCGATTTCTTCCTGGTCGGTAGTCACCACCGGGAGCTGGTGATCGCCGGCCCAGCCGCAACTCGTACGGTGGAGATGGAGTCGACAGCAAAGGCGGGCCAGGTTCTGATGAGCCCGGAAACGGCTTCCATGCTGCAGCAGCGCCACGTCGGCGAGCGTCGAGGTACCGGCTATCTGCTGCGGGGCATCCCCGAATCTCCGACGTACGGTCTCGTCCCCGCCCCAGACTTGAGCGGGTCGGAGCTCGAACGATGTTTGCCGGTCGGGATCCGCGAGCACATCTTGGATGGAACGGGGGAACCCGAGCACCGGCAGTTGGCGATCGCGTTCATCGAATACCTCGGTGTCGACGCGATGCTCGAGAGGGTCGGTCCTCTCGATACTGCACACGCGCTCGACACGATGATCGGCGCGGTTCAGGAAGTGTCTGCTCGACAGCAGGTCACGTTCTTCGAGACCGACATCAGTGCGGGCGGCGGCAAGATCCTGTTGGTAGCAGGGGCACCGCGAACCTACGGTGATGATGAGGAACGGATGCTCGCCGCCGGTCGGCGCATCGTCGAACACGTGTCCGGGTTTCCGATACGCGTCGGTGTGAACGCGGGCCGGGCCTTCGCAGGCGATTTCGGGCCCCGCTTCCGACGCACCTATTCCATCAAGGGAGATGCGGTGAACCTGGCTGCGCGCGTGATGGGGAAGGCTTCCACCGGGCAGCTGCTCGCGACCCAGGCCGTCGTCTCCCGCGCCCGAACACCCTTCCAGATCACCGCGCTCGAACCGTTCACCGTCAAGGGCAAGTCGCATCCCGTGCTGGCGTTCGATGTGGGACGCGTCACACCGAGCGGCTTGCGCGCCGGAGCCGGCGGAGGTTCGCCCTTGGGGCCGCTCGTCGGTCGAGGGCACGAGATGACCCTTCTCGGCGATGCGCTGACGGCGGTGCGCGGTCGGCGGGGGCGGGTTGTCGAGCTCGTCGGCGAACCCGGGCACGGGAAGTCGAGGCTCGTCGCTGAGGTGCTCGCCCGCGCGCCGGATCTGGTCGTCTTCAGCGTCGCTTGTCAGCTCTACGAACAGCAGGAGCCCTACTCTGCCTTCCGCGCGGTACTCCGTGGTGTGCTCGGGCTCGGCGAGCATGACCACCCCGAACTCGCGATCGATCGGCTGAGAACGCGTGTCGCCGCCAACGCACCCGATCTCGTTCCGTGGCTCCCCCTGATCGGCATCGTCCTGGACATCCCCCTGCCGTCGACGCCTGAGACGGAGGCGCTCGCCGACGACTTCAGACGAACCAAGCTCCAGGAGGTCGTCCTTCGGTTCCTCGAGTGGACGCTTCCAACGCCCACGATCCTCGTCTTCGAAGACGCTCACTGGATGGACGACGCATCGACCGACCTGCTGCGCTCGGTCGCGCGGGACGCTGTGGTGCGGCCCTGGTTCGTGTTGATCACGCGCCGTGGGGAAGAAGGGAGGTTCCGCGCGCCGGCCGAGCCGCACGTGACCATGCTTCCGATCGGACCACTCGACCATGCGGCCACCTCGGAGCTTGCCAAGGCCACGACGGAGGACGATCCGCTCTTGGCCCACGATCTCGAGATCCTGGTCGAGCGCGCGGGAGGGAATCCGCTCTTCCTGCGCGAGCTCATCGCCGCAGCCCGCGACGCCGGCTCCGTGGACGACCTCCCGGGATCCGTGGAGGCGTTCGTCGCCACCGAGATCGACCGGCTGTCGCCGGCCGATCGTGCGGTCGTGCGGCAGGCCGCCGTGCTCGGGGCCCGCTTCGACCGCCATATCTTGGAGGCGCTGTACGACGAGGGCGCCGCGCCGACGTCGACGACCTGGCAGCGACTCGAGGCCTTCTTCGTTCAGGAAGACGAGGTCACGTTCCGGTTCACGCATGCACTCCTGCGGGATGCGGCCTACGAGGGCCTCCCATACCGGCGGCGAAGGGCGCTTCACGCAAGGGCTGCAGACGCCATCGCGTCGACCGGGAACGCGGAGGAGCACGCCGAGGTCCTGTCTTTGCACTACCACCATGCAGGAGTCTACGAACAGTCGCTGCGATACTCGGCGCTCGCAGCCGACCGCGCGCTGGCGAAGTTCGCGCTCGTCGAGTCTGCCGCGTTCTACCTGCGTGCGATCGAGGCCGCACGGCGGGCGGAGGCCCCTCCCGCAGATCTCGCGCGCCTCTGCGAGGCCCTCGGGGACGTTCAGGAGCGCATCGGCCGATACGGGGAGGCGACCACCGCCTATCGGGCAGCCCGAGTCGCTGTCGCAGGAGACGCGATCGCGGAAGCGAGGCTGCTGCTCAAGCAGGCGTGGATCCCCGAGCGTGCCGGTCGGTACACCGACGCCCTTCGATGGATCCGACGGGGTCAGCGCGCCTTGGACGGGGTCCAGGGCGCAGATGCGATGCGTCTACGCGCGCAGCTGAGCGTCTGGTATGCCGCGGTGCGGCAGGGGCAGGGAAGGAACTCGGACGCCATCCGCTGGTGCCGTGAAGCGATCGAGCAGGCCGAGGCGTCGGACGAGTGGGATGCGCTCGCACACGCGTACTTCATCTTGGACTGGGCGTACGTCGACCTGGGGCGCTACGCCGAGGCCACTAATTCGCGATTGGCCCTCGAGATCTATGAGCGCCTCGGCAATCTCGGCCGACAGGCGACGATCTGGAACAATCTCGGTGCGTTCGCGTATTGGGGCGGACGGTGGGACGAGGCGCTGAAGCTCTACGAGCAGGGCAGGCAGGCGCGCCTGCGACTCGGCGACGTCGTCGACGCGGCGATGGGGACGAACAACATCGGCGAGATCCTTTCCGA
>JBBDWS010000040.1:3768-6469 GCA_040902755.1 Actinomycetota bacterium | reverse complement strand
CCTCTATCGGAGAGGAGGTTCACCATCACGTCCCGCGATACTTGACGATCAGGGCGAATTCCTCCGGATCCAGGCTCGCCCCGCCCACCAGGGCCCCGTCGATCTCGGGATGCGCCATGAAGTCGCGGATGTTGCCGGCCTTGACGCTTCCTCCGTATTGGATCCGGACCGTGTCGGCGACCTCCTTCGAGTAGAGGGATCCGAGCGTCTCGCGGATCAGGCCGACGACCTGACCGGCATCGGCGGGCTCGGCGGTGCGACCCGTTCCGATCGCCCAGATGGGCTCGTAGGCGACCACGAGGGTCGCCGCGTCGGCGGCGGAGACGCCGTGCAACCCGTCGCGCACCTGGGCGGTCACCTTCTGCTCCACCGCTCCCGCGTCGTGTTCCCGCAGGGTCTCTCCGACGCAGAGGATCGGCGTCATCTCGTGCGCGACGACGGCTCGGACCTTCCGGTTGGCCGTCTCGTCGGTCTCTCCGAAGAGCTCCCGCCGCTCCGAGTGACCGACGATGACGTACCGGACGTTCAACGCCTTCAGCATCGCCGGGGAGACCTCTCCCGTGAACGCACCCTTCTCTTCCCGATGCACGTCCTGCGCGCCGAGCGCGTAGGGCAGCCGGTCGCTCGACAGCAACGTGTCGATGGAACGCAGCGACGTGAAGCTCGGGCAGATGACGACCTCGACACGCTCGGAGTCGTCTCGGTCCAGCAGATAGGAGAGCTTCTGGACCGTCTGGATGGCCTCCAGGTGCGTCTTGTGCATCTTCCAGTTCGCGGCGAGGATCGGCCTGCGCGCGCTCATCCGTCGACCTCCAGCACGGCGATCCCGGGGAGCGTGCGCCCCTCGAGGAACTCGAGCGACGCGCCGCCGCCGGTGGACAGGTGGTCGAACCCCTCCTGGAGCCCGTACCTCGCCACGGCCGCCAACGTGTCGCCGCCGCCGACGAAGCTGTAGGCCTTCGATCCAGCGATCGCGGCGGCCACGCCCCGGGTCCCTGCCCCGAACGGCTCGAGCTCGAACACCCCCATCGGTCCGTTCCACAGGACGGTCTTCGCGTCGGCGATGGATCGGGCGAACTCCTCCACCGAGCGCGGGCCGATGTCCAGGCCCTTCATCCCGCGCGGGATGCGGCTCGCCGGCACGGTCTGTCGCGGGGCCTCCAGCGTGATCTCGGGTGCCGCGATCACGTCCTCGGGCAGCTGGATCAGCGTGCCGAGCTCGTCGGCGCGGGCACGCGCGGCGCGGACCTCGTCGAAGCGATCGGGCTCGACCAGGCTGTCCCCCACCTCCCCGCCCTCTGCGGCCAGGAACGTGAACGCCATCGCCCCACCGATCAAGATCGCGTCGACGCGTTCGACGAGCGCGCCGATCGTGCCGAGCTTGTCCGAGACCTTCGCTCCTCCGAGCACAGCGACGTATGGCCGTTCGGGATCCACGAGAAGCTTGGAGAGAGCGTCGACTTCGCGCTGCAGCAAACGGCCGGCCGCTACGGGACGTCCGTGTTTCACGAAGAGCTCGGGGAGGGCGACGACGGACGCGTGCGCGCGATGGACCGCGCCGAACGCGTCGTCGACGTATGCATCGGTCAGCGCGGCGAGCTGCTCGGCGAACGCGAGGTCGTTGCGCTCCTCCCGCGGATCGAACCGCAGGTTCTCGAGCAGCACGACATCACCGGGCTCGACGTGACCGCACACGGCCTCGACCTTGTCCCCCACCACCTCGTCGAGGGCGAAGACCTCGCGCTCGAGGAGCTCGGCGAGCCGGTCTCCCACCGGCGCGAGACGGAGCTCCTCCTTCACCTGCCCCTCGGGCCGCCCGAGGTGCGACGCGGCGACGATCGAGGCCCCGCGATCGATGATCTCGGTCAACGTCGGAAGGGTGGCGCGGATCCGGGAGTCGTCCGTCACGACCCCGTCCGTCAGAGGGACGTTGAAGTCGACGCGGACGAAGACCCGGAGGCCGGCGAGGTCGCCGACGTCGTCGAGCGTTCGGATCCTCACGTCAGAGTGACGCGGCGAGCTTCTCGACGATGTCGACGAGCCGGTTCGAGTAGCCCCACTCGTTGTCGTACCACCCGACGATCTTGGCGACGTTGCCCATCACCATCGTCGAGAGCGCGTCGAAGGTGCACGAGGCCGCGGTCCCGACGATGTCGCTCGAGACGATCGGGTCCTCGGTGTAGACGAGCAGCCCTCCAGACAGCGACCCGCTCTCCGAGGCCGCCTTGAACGCGGCGTTCACCTCCTCGACCGTGACCTCGCGCTTCAACGTGGCCACGAGGTCGGTCACGGAGCCGTCGGGAACGGGGACGCGCATCGCGAGGCCGTCCAGCTTCCCCACCAGGTGCGGGAGCACGAGGCCGGTGGCCTTGGCGGCGCCGGTCGAGGTCGGGATGATGTTGAGCGCCGCGGCGCGAGCCCGGCGAAGGTCCTCGTGCGGCAGATCGAGGATCCGCTGGTCGTTCGTATAGGCGTGGATCGTCGTCATGAACCCCTGCTCGATCCCGAACGCGTCGTCCAGGACCTTCGCCATCGGCGCCACGCAGTTGGTCGTGCAGGATGCGTTCGAGATCACGTTGTGCTGCGCCGGGTCGTACTGGTCGTCGTTCACACCGAGGACGACCGTGAGGTCCTCTCCCTTGGCCGGCGCGCTGATGACGACCTTCTCGGCGCCGGCGGCGATGTGCTTGTCGGCGTCCTC
>JBBDWS010000040.1:0-3668 GCA_040902755.1 Actinomycetota bacterium | reverse complement strand
TACGACTTGCCCTCCGCGACGAAGCCGGGTGTCATGAAGCCTAGGAGCGAGCGGAGCCGCCGCATGAACTCCCGATAGGTCTGCTGGCCCCGGACGTAGGTTCGGACGCGATCGTCGGTGCCGGGGAGAGGGCGGAGCTCGTCGACCCAGTGAGGGTTGGGAAGGAAGCGGCAGTCGATCACGAGATCGGCGTCGCGAGGCGCGCCGTACTTGTAGCCGAACGAGATGATGGAAACCTGGAGCCCGGCCTCGGGCGCCGTGTCCGCGAACGCGTCCCGGACCCGGTCCCGAAGGTCGTGCGGCGTAAGGCCGGAGCTGTCGATGATCAGGTCCGCCTCGCCCCGCAGGCTCTCCATCATCAGCCGCTCCTTGCGGATCCCCTCGACGACCCGGTCCGCCGGAGCGAGCGGGTGACGGCGGCGCGTGGCCTCGTAACGGTTCACCAGATCCTGGTCGGAAGCCTCCAGGTACAGGATCCGATACGGGATCTTGAGCTCCTCCAGCTCGGCCAGCGCCTTCGAGAGCTCGCCGAAGAAGACGCCACCCCGCACGTCGAGCACGATCGCGACCTTGCCCGGCCCGCCCGGCTTCGCCGCGAGCTCGGCCATCTTCGCCAGGAGGGCGGGCGGGAGGTTGTCGACGACGAAGTAGCCGAGGTCCTCGAGGCACCTTGCCGCTTCCGAGCGCCCGGCCCCGGACAGGCCCGTGATGATCGTGAGCCCCTGCCCGGCGGGTCGCCGCCGCGTGCGTCCGGTGGTGACCGGGGACTTTGCCACCCGCGGCGCCTGCCGCTTGCTCTCTGCTCGCTCCGGCGCGCTCATGCGCTCACCCTGCGCTCACCCGGCGTGGCGTCCGTCAGTCGCTCGTGGATCGCGCGGGCGACGGCGGGTCCCACGCCGGGCGTGGCCGCGATCTCTTCCTCGCTCGCTCGCGAGAGCCGCGCCAGGGAGCCGAAGCGCTTCATGAGCGCTTTCTTGCGAGTCGGGCCGACGCCCGCGATCTCGTCGAGCGGCGACGCCAGCGCGCGCTTGCCGCGCTTCTCCCGGTGGTACGTGATCGCGAAGCGGTGCGCCTCGTCGCGGAGATGCTGCAACACGAACAGCGCCTCGGATCCGCGAGGGATCAGGAGCGGGTTGGGTCGGTCGGGGAAGTAGACCTCCTCGAGCCGCTTCGCCAATCCGATGGCGGGGATGTGGAGCCCCTCCTCGGCGAGAACCTTCGTGGCGACCGAGAGCTGGCCCCGGCCGCCGTCGACGACGATGAGCGCCGGCGGATAGGCGAACCGTCGCCGCTTGGGCTCCGTCTCGGACGCGTCCCTGCGGAGGCGGGCGAACCGGCGACGCAGCATCTCCTCCATGCTTGCGAGATCGTCCTGCCCGGGCACTTCTTTGATCTGGAAACGCCGGTAGTCCGAGCGCTTGGGCAGCCCGTCCTCGAACACCACCATCGAGCCCACCGTGTCGGTCGAACCCAGGTTCGAGATGTCGTAGGCCTCGATCCGCAGCGGCGCGTTCTCCAGGCCAAGGAGCGCGCCCATCTCCGCCAGCGCGCGGGACCGCGCTCCGAAGTCAGAGGCCCGCTTCAGCTTGTGCCGCAGGAAGTGCTCGCGGGCGTTCTGGGTGACCGTCTCCATCAGCTTGCGCTTGACCCCGCGCTCGGGGATGGCGAACGACACCCGCCCCGATCGCCGCGTCGAGAGCCACTCGGTCAACAGGTCGGCGTCGGCGGGGATCTCCGGCACGAGGATCCTCGGTGGGACCTCCTGCCGCTCCATGTAGAGCTCGCGCACGAAGGACGAGATCAGCTGGGGGCGGTCCAGGTCCTCCACTCGGTCCACGACCCATCCCTTGCGTCCCATCACGCGGCCTTTGCGAACGAAGAAGACCTGGAACGCCGCCTCGAGGTCGTCCTCCGCGAAGCCGACGACGTCGAGGTCCTCCGGCTGCGTGAGGACCATCTCCTGGTTCTCCAGCGCCCGCCGGGCGGCGATCGACTGGTCGCGGAGCTTCGCGGCCAGCTCGAACTCCTCGCGCCCCGAGGCCTCCCGCATCTCGCGTTCGAGGCGCTGCAACACGGGACGCTCGTTCCCGGCGAGGAACTCGGCCAGCGCGTCGACGTGTGCTCGGTAGCTCTCGTCGGTCACGCCCGTGACCTCGGGCACGCACGGTCCGGCGCACCGGCCGATGTCGTAGTAAAGGCACGGCCGTCCGGCCCGGGCCCGCTGGTCGAAGAACGCGTTCGAGCACGTGCGGACTGGGAACACGCGCGTAAGCGCGTCGAGGGTCTCGCGGATCGCGTAGGCGTGGCCGAACGGGCCGAAGTACTTGACGTTCTTGCGCTTGGCGCCGCGGAGGACCTGCGCGCGAGGCCACCGCTCGCCGACCGTGAGCGCCAAGTAAGGGTAGGACTTGTCGTCTCGATACCGAACGTTGAACCGGGGCCGGTGCTCCTGGATCAGGTTGTATTCGAGCATGAGGGCGTCGACCTCGCCCGAGGCCACGATCCACTCGACCGAGTCGGCCGCCCCGACCATCGCCGCCGTCCTTGGATGGAGCTCCCGGCCCCAGTAGTTCGCCAGGCGCTTGCGCAGCGACCGCGCCTTGCCCACGTAGACCACGCGACCCTCCGCGTCCCGGAACAGGTAGGCGCCGGGAGCTTCGGGGATCGAAGCGGGATCGGGCCGCGGAAAGCTCACGCAGTCATCGTAGCGCGGGCGTCCGGTGCGACCGGAGAACGAGAGCCGGTTCGGGTCAGGCGACGACGACGGTGCCGTTCATGTCCGGGTGGATGTCGCAGTGGAAGTAGTACTCGCCGGCCTCGAGAGGCGGGATCGGATAGTCGATCGTGTCCGGTCCCGTGATGATCTCACCCCGGAAAAGGCTCTCGGACAGCGAGTCGTCCGTGAAGATCGCGATGTTGTGCTGAACCCCGGCGTCCTGGTTGTCGAACGTGATCGTGTTCTCGGTGTCGGCGGGAAGCTCGATGGTGTCCGTGTCGAATGCGATGTTCTGCGCCGTCACGGCGACGGTTGCGCCGCCGCCTCCGCCGTTACCCCCGCCACCAGCGCCCGTGGAACCAGTGGCTCCGGTGGCACCGCCGCCGTCCTCTCCGCCCGAAATCGCGTTCCAGGTGCCGTTCATCGTCGGGTGGACGTCGCACTGGAAGTAGTACTCGCCCTCGTCGAGCGGGCCGGCCTGGTACTCGACCGAGTCGAGGCCAGTGATGATCTCCCCCTGGAATAAGGGGTTCGCCAGGTCGTCGGCGCTCGGGTAGATGGCGACGTTGTGCGGAACGCCGTCGTCCTCGTTCCCGAACGCGATCGTGAACGGCTCTCCTGCGGGTACCTCGACGCAGGTGGCGTCGAACGCGATGCCGAGCGCGGTCAGCTCCACGACGCCGCTGACGGCCTGCGTGCAGTCGGCGCCCGGCTGGACGACCGGTGGCACGCCGACCGGCTCCGGACTCGGGGCCGCGATCGCCAGCCCCTCGATCTCGCCGTACTCGCCGACGAGCGCGTCTTCGTGCTCCGTGTCGTACCACGCCACGAAGGCCGTCGAGCCGTCGGGCGTCACGTCTACCGACGGCGTCGCGCCGCTCGCAGTATCCGGCTGGGTCTCGACCGTCGTGAAACCTTCGTCGCCGCTCGAGGCGAACACGACGCCCTCTTC
>JBBDWS010000039.1:24076-39964 GCA_040902755.1 Actinomycetota bacterium | reverse complement strand
CTAGCCCTTCGACCCCGTTCCTCGCGGAGAGAACGACGCCGCCGAAGCCTGGGGCGTAGCCTGCGCTCTCCACGAGCGAGGAGGTTCGAACGATGCGCACGTCCCGTGGTCTCCGCCGGTTCCTCGTTGCACTCTCCGCGATCGGCCTGTTCGCCGGTGGGATGGCCACCGCCGCTTCCCTCGGCTCGGCCGGCGCCGACTCCGTACTTGCGCCCACGCAGTTCCCGGGCTTCGGCGAGGTGGTGAGCCTCAGCCACACGAACGACCCGGCGAAGACACCGCTGTTCCCGGGCGACCCGCGCTTCCGGATCGAGACCGTGTTCAGCGTGCATCACGACGGCTTCTTCCTCGAGGTCGTGCACGAGGGGATGCACACCGGCACGCACTACAGCGCGCCGTGTCACTTCCGCGAGGGCGCGCTCTGCATGGACGACCTCGCGCCCGCCGACCTCGTGCTGCCCGCCGTCGTCGTCGACGTCCGCGACGAGGTGGCGGCCGACCCCGACCACGTCGTGACCGTCGCCGACCTGAAGGCGTGGGAGGACGAGTTCGGCGAGATGCCGGAGGAGGCCGCGGTCCTGCTGTGGACCGGGTGCTCGCGCTTCTGGGCGCAGGGCGATATCGACGGCGAGCCGAACTACTACAACTGCGGCTCCGACCTCTCGGGCATGCACCAGCCGGGCTTCTCGCGCAACGCGGTGAAGTGGCTGATCGAGACCGGCGTGCTCGGCAGGCGTGGAGCGCTCGGCACCGACACGTTCGGCCCCGATCCCTCCTCGGACGCGGCGTTCATGCCGACCTACCTGACGCTCGACCGCCACCGAGTCACGATCGAGAACCTGGCGCATCTCGGCTCGCTTCCGCCGACCGGCGCCTGGATCGCGCTCGGCAGCCCGCGGAACGCGAACGGGTCGGGAGCGCCGGGGACGGTGTTCGGGTTCATCCCCTAGCGGAGAGCGACCAGAACGGGCCGGTCAGACCGATCCCGGCGAACACCGCCTCGACCTCCTCGGGCGTGCGCCGCCGGTAGCCGGGGAGGAGCCTGTCCTCGAACCAGGCGCGAGCGAGTCGCCACTGCTGCTCGACGCTCATGGTCTCGCCGCGCGGCGTCCCTCGCATCTCGCTCCACCGTTCGATGTCCTCTTCCGACCGGAAGAGCAGCATGTTCGTTCACGTCGAGCCGATGTCGTCCCACCACTTCGCGGCGGGGGTCGAGTAGTGGACGACGGCGGCGTCGCCGCCGATCTGCCCGTCGCGGACCTCGAGCCGGAGCGGTTCGCCGCAATCGGGGCAGGAGGTGCGCACCTCGCCGTCGCTACTGATCGTCGCGAGGACGCCGAGCGCATCCCAGATGCAGTTGCCCCACCAGCGCCGGTCTCCGCGCCGAACCTCGAACGGCGTCGGGAGCGCCGAGAAGGGGTTCGCCATCCACACGAGCGGCGTCCCGGGCGCGAGGACGATCACGTGCGCGTCGGCCAGCCTTCGCAGCGAGGCCTCAGCCTCGGCCTGTGGGATCCCGACGATCGATGCCAGCTCGTTCGGCGCCGGAGGGCGGCCCTCGTCGACGAACATGCGCATGATCGCCAGCCTGACGACGTCGTCGGTCGTGGCGTCGTCGGATCGTTCGATGCGATCGTCGGCTGACACGGCACGCCGACGGTAGCCAGCGTGCCCTACGGCGGTCAAGCCGGTGGTCTTCGGCTAGAAGCCAGCACCGCCGGCGGCTCGGCGTAGGGTCTCGCCGATGGGCGAGCGGCTCCACCATCGCGCGATGGCCTGGGCGAAGGCCTCGGGCCGTCGCCTCTTCGGCGATCCCTCGCCGGCCGGCCGTGAACGCGTACATCGTCCGGGCCACCCCCGTCGCGTGCTCACGCGAGATAGTGGGCGCAGGGGCTCGAAACGTTTACACGCGCAGAGAACACCTCGCCGCCGCGCACGGTCTAGAAGAGGCCGTCACGGGGTACCTCTTCCCTGCCGGCGGCGACAGCCGAAAGGAACTCCAAAGCGATGACCCCAACGAACGAAGCGCGAACCGACGGCCACGGCCGCGAGGAACCCACGTCGGACGGCGGTCTCGCGGTCTACCTGAACGACCACCTGGCCGGCTCGGCGGCCGGCCTGCGTCTGGCGAAACGGTGCCTCGAACGCGAGCGGGGAACGGAGCTCGGAGGGCAGCTCGAAGTGCTCGTGAACGAGATCGAGGAGGACCGAGGCGTCCTCGAGCGCGTCATGGCGCGCGTCGGGGCGACGCCGAACCCCGTGAAGCAGGCGGCGGCGAGCGGTGCCGTCCTCCTCACCCACCTGAAGAACCGGCTCCCGGTCCTCGGATCGGGCTCGGGCGATGTCTCCCGGCTCGAGGAGATCGAGCTGCTCAGTCTCGGGATCGAGGGCAAGCGGCTGCTCTGGCGCGCGCTCGGAGCGCTCGCGAGGACGGATGAACGACTGAAGGAGTTCGAGTTCACCGCGCTCGAGAGCAGGGCTCAGGCGCAACGCGACCTACTCGAGCCCGTCCGGCTCGAGCTCGCGTCGGCGGCATTCGGCGGGTGATCAGCGTGAGGCCGGATGTGACCTCGACCAGGAGCGAACGCGCCACCGCCACGCTGCGACGTGTGCTCGACATCGTCGCCCGAGTGGTTCGAGGTCTCTCCGTTCTCGCGAAGGTAGCGGTCGCCTCCGGCGCGCTCGCGTGGATCGCGTGGCTGATCGACGCGCCGCCGGCCGAGGCCGACGAGTGGATCCCGCGAATCGTCGTCCTGGCGGTCGCGCTCGCGCCGGCGGCGATCCTCTTCCTGTTCCTCGCCGGTCTCCGAGAGCTCCTGGAGCTTCCCGTTCGCGCCCGCGCGCTCCCCGCGGACGTCCGGGCGCGGGCCGCGGAGCTTCGTGAACGGGCGGGCGGAAGCCCCGAGCCGCGAGGCTTGCTCGGCGCGCTGGTGGCGCTGTTCCGGCTCGGGCGGCTCGTCCTGGGCTCTCGCGAGGTCCTCACGCCCTACGCGGCGGTCACCGCGGCGCTTCGCCCGGCGATCCTGTTCGCGGCGCTGCTCGCGGCGGTCGCGGCGATCGTCGAGATCCCCGTCGCCGCGATCGCGCTGCTGCTGCTCCTGCTGACCTGACCGAGCGACGAACGCCTCAGCGCCGGACGACCCGGCGCTGCAACACCGAGAAGCCGTCGACGGCGACCACCGTGCCGGTCGCCTCCTCACGGGACTCGCCGAGGACGAATATCCGCACGGTGTGGACGCCCCGCTCGAGCCCGGTCACGCGGGGTGCGATGCCCACCGTCCGCGCTCGCGCGTAGGTGTCAACCGTTCGGACGAATCGACCGTCGATCCAGATCTGCGCGATGCCGTGGTTCGGCCCCCGTACGGTGTTCCCCACGACTCCGGTTCCTCGGAACGTGAACTCCGCGTCGGCGCCGGCCTCGCCGCTCGCCGCTCGCCGCGACACGGCCACCGGGTCCGCCTCCGTGCCCGAAGAACTGCCAGGCACGCGTTCACGCCTCGCGTTCGGGGGGTGTCGCCGTCACCGAGTGACCGATGCGCATCACGACGGTTGGGGATGACTCGCCTGGGTCGTGGGGATGCTTGGACGGTCCCCCACGGAAGGGGTACGCAACCCGCCGCAAGGTATGTTCGGCCTGGGAGACGCGGCGCCCGGACGAGCGCCGCCGAAGCCGAGGGAGGCCAGGATGCTCGGATGGGTCGGCGACATCGAGCGCCAGACACTCGAGAACGACACGTTCCGGACCGTCGTGTTCACCGGCGATCATCAGCAACTGACGGTGATGCGACTCGCGCCCGGAGAGGACATCGGTTTCGAGATGCACCCGAAGACCGATCAGTTCCTGCGCATCGAGGCCGGGAGCGCGCGCGTCGAGTTCGGCACGACGAAGGATTCGATCGACGAGACCCATGACGTCGAGGACGACTGGGCGATCATCGTCCCGGCGGGGACGTGGCACAACGTCGTGAACACGGGCGATGGCGACGTGAAGCTCTACTCGCTCTACGCGCCGCCGGAGCATCCGGACGGGACCGTGCACCGCACGAAGGCCGAGGCGGAGGCCGCCGAGCACCGGTGATCAGCGGGACGCTCCCGCGGTTGACCGTTCGAGAGGCGAAGGGGGTTCGAACGAACGTGGACGTGTCCAGGGCGAGCGACGGGTCGTTCGGCAAGGGCGACGAAGGGCGATTCACCGGCGAGGTCTGGTTGCGCTCGACCGTCAAGGCGGCGGACGGGAACGATGTCGGGCTCGTTCATTTCGCGCCGTCTGCGCGCACCCGCTGGCATCGTCATCCCGGCGGCCAGTTCCTCTACGGCGTGACCGGCCGCGGCCGGGTCCGGACCCGGGGCGAAGCGGGCCACCTCCTGGAGCCTGGCGACGTGATCCACGTGGGTGGCGACGAGTGGCACTTCCACGGCGGGACGCCGGACTCGCCGCTCGTGCACGTCGCCGTGAACCTCGGCGGCGCCCCCGAGTGGGGAGATCACGTCACGGACGAGGAGTACGCCGAGACGTTCTGACGGATAATCTCGCGCGACCATCGTGGACGTCGTCACGTATCGCCCCGAGCCCTCCGAGTTCGCGTGGACCTTCGGTGGCGTGCCGCCGGTCCGAAGCGTCACGCCCGGCGACGTCATGGAGCTCTGGACGGAGGATGCGTTCGGAGGCAAGGTGCGGGGGCCGGACGACTGGGTGACGAAGGTGATCGAGTTCCCGTTCGTGAACCCGCAGACCGGTCCGTTCTACGTCGAGGGGGCCAAGCCGGGTGACACACTCGCGATCCATTTCGTGTCGATCGAGCCCTCGCGCGACTGGGCGGCCTCGTGCACGGTGCCGTTGTTCGGAGCGCTCACGTCCACGCATTCGACGGCCGCCCTTCAGGATCCCCTTCCCGAGATCGTCTGGATCTACGAGGTCGACGCCACCAAGCGCACGGTGACGTTTCGAGGCGCGGCGGGCGGCGCCCCGATCGAGCTGCCGCTGGACCCGATGCACGGCACGGTCGGTGTCGCGCCGGCGTCGTTCGAGGCGCGATCCTCGCTCGTTCCCGACGCGCACGGGGGGAACATGGACACACCCGAGATGCGCGCCGGCGTCACCTGCTATCTCGGGGTGAACGTCGAGGGGGCGCTGTTCTCGATCGGCGACGGCCACTGCCGGCAGGGCGAGGGTGAGACGTGCGGCGTCGCGGTCGAAGCGGCGATGGACACGGTGATCGCCATCGACCTGGTGAAGGGTCGCGCCACGCCGTGGCCGCGCCTGGAGAGCGACGCGTACGTCATGTCGACCGGCTCCGCGCGACCGCTCGAGGACGCCTTCCGGATCGCGCACGTGGACATGGTGACCTGGCTGACCGAGGAGTACGGGTTCGACAAGCTCGACGCCTACCAGTTCCTCACACAGGTGGCGGAGAGCCCGGTCGCGAACGTGTGCGACCCCAACTACACGTTCGTCACGAAGGTCTCGAAGCGGTACCTGCCGCGCGGAGACGCGTATGAAGGGATGCACGGCCGGTTGAAGGAAACCGCCGCGGCGTACCGTCGAGGCCGCTAGGCGCGCGACGCGATCAGCCGGCGGCCGGCCACGCGGCGATGATCGGGTGGTCCTTATCCTGCGGCCCCGCCTGTGCGGCGCCCCCGGGTGAGTCGAGTCCGGTCACGGCGGCCGAGAACCACTCGGCGTTGACCTGCGCGAACTGCTTCCACTCGGCGGGCAGGTCCTCGTCGGTGAAGATCGCGGTCACAGGACAGACCGGCACGCAGGCATCGCAGTCCACGCACTCATCCGGCTGGATGTAGAGCATGCGTGGACCCTCGTAGATGCAGTCGACCGGGCACTCGTCGACGCACGCCTTGTCCTTGATGTCGATGCACGGCTCAGCGATCACGTAGGCCATGGCCGACAGCCTACCCGAGCCCGACCCGCGCAAACAGGGCGGCCGATACCCCCTTCCCATGAGTCTGCCGAAAGCGCACACTCCGCTCGATGGTCGGCACGGCGCCGACCGGCTCCGGCCGGGTGAAGGCGCAGGATCTCGCCGCCGCGACGCCCGCGACGCGGAACCGCTACGCGGACCTGCTCCGGGTGGTCTCGATCTTCGTCGTCGTCATCGGGCACTGGCTCATGGCGGTCCTGGGCTACGAGGACGGGACGTTCACGGGTCGGAATCTCCTCGAGGTCGCCACGTGGACGCACATCCTCACCTGGGTCTTCCAGGTGATGCCGATCTTCTTCATCGTCGGAGGGTTCACGAACGCGGCATCGTGGCGATCGGCGAGCAGGCGCGGTGTGCGCTACGCCGACTGGCTTCGAGCGCGTTCGGCGCGTCTGCTCGGCCCGGCGCTGGTCTTCGTGGCGTTCTGGACCGTCTTTCCGATGCTCGCAGTCGCGGTCGGACTGCCCTCCGGCATGGCACGGACCGGCGGTCGCGAGGTCGCGCTCCCCATCTGGTTCCTCGCCGTCTACCTGCTGACCGTGGCGGCGGCTCCCCCGCTCCTCGAGGCGCATCGCCGATACGGCGTGCGTGTCCTCGTCGTGCTCGCCACGGCGGCTGCGGTGGTCGACGCGCTCCGGTACGGGCTCGACCTCGGGTTCGTCGGAGCGGCGAACTACGCGTTCGTGTGGCTCGGCATCCTCGAGCTGGGGTTCCTGTGGAAGGACGGTGCGCTCACGAGCCGCCGCTGGATCCCCTGGGCCCTGGCCGGAAGCGGCCTGGCGGTCCTCGCGGTGCTCACCACCGTCCTGGACTATCCCGTCTCGATGATCGGGCTGTCCCACGCCGAGCGCTCGAACACGCTTCCCCCGACGTTCGCTCTGCTCGCGCTCTCGATCTGGCAATGCGGCGCGATGCTGCTCTTCGAAGGTGCGGCCAACCGATGGCTGGAACGGGCGCGTGTGTGGATGGCCGTCGCGGTCGCGAACAGCATGGTCATGACCTTCTACCTGTGGAACATGACCGCCGCGGTCCTGGCGGCGGTCCTCCTGCTGCCGACCGGGATCGCCCCTCAGCCCGAACCGCTCACCGCCCCCTGGTGGTGGTGGCGGCTCGGCTGGATCGCGGCGTGCGCGGTCTGCCTCGTGCCGTTCCTGTTCGCGTTCCGGTGGGCCGAGCGGCCGGGCGCGCCGCCGCCCCCGGCGCCCTCCGGCTGGGTCGGACTGGCCATGACGCTCCTCGGTGTCGCCGCCGCGTCCTCGGGGATGTCGATCGTCGCCGCGGCCGCGTTCCCCGTGCAGGGTGAGGTCCTGGCGATGCCTGCGCTTGGCGTGGCTTGCCTTGTGATCGGTGCCCTCCTGCTTCGGGTGAACCCGCTTGGCCCGCTCATGAAGCCATCATTGCCGGCTCGCTGACCGTTCGTTGGCCACCCCGCCAGTCGGTAACGAGGGTAGCCTTGCGCAAGGCGAGCGGAAGGAACGGATCACGGGCTCGATGGAGACGGACGCGCGGCCCGCGCGACGCCAGCACTGGTTCCCTCGCGCCATCGGCTTGCTCGGCGCGGTCTCGTTCCTCGGCTCCGGGCTGTGGGCGATGGTCGCACCCGAGTCGTTCTTCGATGCGGTCGCAACCTTCGAGCCCTACAACCAGCATCTCGTCCAGGACATCGGCGCCTTCCAGATCGGGCTCGGCGCGGTCCTGCTGCTTGCCGCGATCCCGACTCGAGCGGATGCGCTGGCGGTCGGCCTGGTCGGGGTCGGCATCGGTTCGGCAGCGCACACCATCTCGCACGTGATCGGGCGCAACCTCGGCGGAACGCCGGAGCTCGACATCCCGCTGACCGCCCTGTTGAGTCTGCTGCTCCTGGCCGGAGGGCTGTGGCGCTGGCGTCAGTGACCGCAGGCGCAGGCGCCGCCGCAGCCGCATCCCCCGGTCCCCGGTGAGTCGAAGCCAGCCGATGCCGGTCTGCCCGCGACGAACGAGAACTGTCGCCGGACCCGGTCGCCGCCGCACGACGGGCACGCGGGTTCGGTGGTAACCGAGGCCGTCATCGCTCGACGCTCCTCGAATCGGTGCTCACACGCGAGGCAGACGTACTCGTAGGCCGCCATGGGCGAAGGATACCGGGCCGATCCCCGCCTCGAGCCCCCGGATCCAACGTGGAAAGGAAACCGGCCTCGCGGAGGTTGAGAACTCCGACATCTCCGAAGGTAGGGAGGGCTCACCTGTTGCGGGTCGCTGCCATGGATACCTCCGCCTACTCTTCCAGACGATGTCTGGGACGATGCGCAATCACGCCTCTTCGAGCCACGAGCAGTCAAATCGCAGCCGAGGCGCGCGGGCTAACCGGAGGGCGACCAGGCGGGGTCGCCGTCGTCGGCCGGATGGTCGGTGAGTCGCCGAACGCCGGTCCCGTCGGCGTTCATCACGTAGACCTCCTCGTTCCCGTCCCGCGTGCTCACGAAGGCGATCTCGGTGCCGTCGGACGACCAGGAGGGCAGAACGTCCTGGGCCGGGTCGTCGGTGAGTGGCCGTAGCCCGGTCCCGTCGCCGTTCATCAGGTAGATCTCGGAGTCACCGTCCCGGTCACTGAAGAACGCGATCTCCTGTCCGTTGGGCGACCAGGCGGGAGACAGGTCGCCTCCCGGATCGTCCGTCAGCCGTCTCTCCCCCGTGCCGTCGGCGTTCATGGCGTAGACCTCGAAGTCGACGCCACCCAAGTCCCGATCGAACGCGATCTCCGTGCCGTCCGGCGACCACGAGGGGGCGAGGTCGCCTGCGGGATCGTTCGTGAGCTGCCGCACTCCGGTGCCGTCGGCGTTCATCGCGTAGATCTCGAAGTTGCCGTCCCGGTCGCTGGCGAAGGCGATCGTCGTGCGGCGTGCTGCGGCAGCAGCGTCGCACACTGCGGGTGGGGCTGTCCGCGGACGAGGGACGGCCGGGTCCCGCATCATGGTTGCTGCATGGACACCGCCGAACGCCACAACGAGAAGGGCGAGCTCGACCCACGGGTCCTGTTCCGCCGCGGCCTGCGGCTGATCGTCTCGTACGTCCGGATGCACCCGCGGCCGTTCTCGATCGCCGTGGTCGGGGCGTTCCTGTTCGCGGTCGGCTCGGTGGCGGTCACGGTCGCGCTCGGGCGCGTCACGGACCGCATCCTGCGCCCGGCGTTCACGCCGGAGGGCGTCGACACCTCCACCGTGTTGATCGGGATCGGCGCCGTGATGGGGCTGACCGCGATCCGCGCGCTCGGCATCGGGATCCGCCGCTACTACAGCGGCGTGACCGGGGCGGCCGTCGCCGCGACGCTTCGCGACCGCGTCTCCGACCGATACCGCGACCTCGCGCTCTCCTATCACCGCACCCGGCCGACCGGCGAGCTGCTCGCCCACATGGAGGCCGACGTCGAGGCGGCGATCGAGGTCCTGTATCCGATCCCGTTCGCGATCGGCGTGGTGTTCCTCGTGCTGTTCGCGCTCGTCTCGCTGGTCATGACGGACCCGTTCCTCGCGCTGATCGGGCTGCTGACCATCCCGGCGCTCGGATTCATGAACCGTTCGTTCGCCCTGCGGATGCAGGCACCGGCGCGGCGGGTCCAGGAGCGGCTCGGCGACGTGTCCGCGGTGGCGCACGAGTCGATCGACGGCGCGCTCGTGGTGAAGACGCTCGGGCGTGAGCGCGCCGAGGTCCAACGCCTCCGCGAGAAAGCCGAGCAGCTCCAGATCGAGCGCGTCGCGGCCGGCTACATCCGCGCCGGGTTCGAGGAGGCGCTCGAGGCGCTGCCCAACCTCGCCGTGATCCTCATGCTCGCGGTCGGCTCGTGGCGACTGTCGACCGGCGACGTGACCCTCGGCACGCTGGTGCAGATCGTCACGTTGTTCGGCCTGCTCGCGTGGCCGATGCGCTTCGTCGGCTGGATCCTGTCCGAGCTGCCGCGCGCGGTGGTCGGCCACGGCCGCATCGCCGAGGTCCTCGGGGAGCCGGTCACGATCGAGCGCGCCGCCGAACCGGTCGCGCTGCCCGGGGGGCCACTCGACGTCCGCGCCGAGGCCCTCACGTACGCCTTCGACGGGCATCGCGTCCTCGACGAGGTTTCGTTCCACGTCCAGCCGGACGAGTCCGTCGCGATCGTCGGTCCGACGGGCGTGGGCAAGTCGACGCTCGCGCAGCTCCTGGTGCGCCTGGACGACCCGCCGAGCGGCGAGATCCTCATCGGCGGTGTGAACATCCGTCATGCCGAGCCCGCGTCGCTCCGACGGGCCGTGTCGCTCGTCTTCCAGGAGTCCTTCCTCTTCGCCACCACCGTGGCCGAGAACATCGCGCTCGACTCGGACGCGAGCCGCGACGAGGTCGAGCGCGCGGCCGCGATCGCGCAGGCCGACCGCTTCATCGGCGCTCTCCCGAACGGCTACGACACCGTCCTCGGCGAGCGCGGGCACACGCTCTCGGGCGGCGAGCGCCAGCGCGTCGCGCTCGCGCGGGCGTTGGTCCGCAAGCCGCGCGTACTGATCCTGGACGACGCCACCAGCTCGGTGGACCCGACGATCGAGGCGGAGATCCTCGCCGGGCTGCAGCGCGAGCTCGACACGACGCTGATCGTCATCGCGTACCGCTTGTCCACGATCCGGCTCGCCGACCGCGTGCTCTACCTGGACGACGGCCGGCTCCGCGCGAGCGGCTCGCACGAGGAGCTCATGGCGGCCGAGCCCGGCTACGCCGCGATGATCCACGCGTACGAACGAGGTGAGCGATGAGCTCGACGCTGGAGGCGCCGGTAGAGGCTCCGCGTCACGAGGATCTCCCGATCCCCGAACATCTCAAGAGCGCGTGGAGCGTCCTGATCGCCGGGCTCCGCCTCAGTCCGGAGCTGCGCAAGGGCCTCGGTCTCACCGTCGCCGTGTCGCTCGGCGCCGTGGTGGGGAACCTCGTCGTACCGATCCTCGTGCAGCAGATCTTCGACCACGGGTTCCGCGGCGGCTTCCGTCCCACGTTCGTGTTCGGGCTGTGCGGCGCGGCGTTCGCGCTCGTCCTCGTCGCGTTCCTCGCCGGGCGCGCGGCCGCCCGCCGGTTGGTGCGTGCCTCCGAGGAGGCGCTGATGGCGCTCCGCGTTCGCGGGTTCGAGCACATCCATCGGCTGTCGATCGCGACGCAGTCGCGGGAGCGGCGAGGCGTGTTCGTCGCGCGCGTGACGGCAGACGTCGACACGCTGTCGCAGTTCACCGAGGAGGGCGGGATCGCGTGGATCTGGGCGGTCGTGCAGATCTCGCTGACCCTCGTGATCATGCTCTTCTACTCGTGGCAGCTCACGATCCCGGTGGTGCTGCTGGTCGTCCCGCTGCTGCTCGTCATGGGCAAGCTCCAAGCCAAGATGTCCGAGGCGTACGACCTGGTCCGCGGGCGGGTCGGCGAGATGCTGTCCGAGGTCTCCGAGAGCGTGATGGGCGCGGACGTCGTGCGCGCGTACGGGCTCGAGGGTCGGGTCGACGCGCGCGTCAAACGCTCGATCCGCGACCGGTATCGGGCGCACGTCCTCGCGCACCTTCGGACGGCGAGGCTCTGGCCGATGGGGACGATCTTCTGGGGCCTCGCGCTCTCGACGGTGGTCTTCGTCGGCGTGATGTTCGGACCCGAGTGGGGACTCACGTTCGGCAAGGTGTCCGCGTTCCTGTTCCTCGCCGACCTGTTCCTGCATCCGTTCACCGACCTACCCGAGATCTACGCCGAGACCCAGACGGCGATCGCGGGCTGGCGAAAGATCCTCGCGCTGCTCCAGCTGCCCGTGGAGATCGCGGAGCCCTCACCGGGGGTGGCGCTCGGCGCGGGCGCGCTCGCGGTGCAAGCCGACGGTGTCTCGTACCGGTACGCCGACGGCCCGCTCGTGTTGAAGGACGTGTCGATCGAGGTACCGGCGGGCGCACACGTTGCGGTCGTCGGCGAGACCGGATCGGGCAAGACGACGTTCTGCAAGCTGCTCACTCGACTGGCCGATCCCATCGAGGGGAGGATCCAGATCGACGACGTGGCCCTGCGCGAGGTGCAGCGCGAGTCGCGGCAGTCGGCGGTCCGGATGGTGCCGCAGGACGGGTTCCTGTTCGACCTCACCGTGCGCGAGAACGTCCGCGCCGGCCGCGAGGGTGCCACCGACCGCGAGATCGAGACGGCGTTCGAGGAGCTGGGCCTCGGCGACTGGGTCGAGTCGCTCCCCCAGGGACTCGAGACGCGAGTGGGTGAGCGCGGCGAATCGCTCTCGGTCGGCGAGCGCCAGCTGGTGTCGCTCGCGCGAGCGCAGATCGGCAACCCGGGCGTGCTGATCCTGGACGAGGCGACGAGCGCGGTGGATCCGGCGACCGAACGGAGGATCTCCGAGGCGCTCCGGCGCGTCTCGGCCGGCCGGACGACGATCACGATCGCGCACCGGCTAAGCACCGCGGAGGGCGCGGACGAGATCTTCGTCTTCGACGCCGGGCGCATCGTCGAGCGGGGCAGCCACGCTGCGCTCGTCGAGGCCGGCGGGACGTACGCGGGGCTCTACCGGAGCTGGCTCGGCAACGTGCGGACCTGAGCCGCGCGCTCGGCTAAGCCTCGGCGAGTCGGTGGGCCGGCGGCTGGAGCAGCTCGAGCACGATCTCATCCGGATCGTAGAAGTAGCACGCGTACCCGCCCACGTTGACGCCCGCCGTGATGGCGTTGGGCGGCGACACGAATCGCACGGCCGCACCGGTCAGGCGTTCATACTCCGACCACGCATCCGTGACCGTGAACGCGAGGTGCGCGGCGCCGGGGTCGTTGATGCGCCCCTCGCGTCGAACGCCCTGGGGCCGCACGTACTCCACGAGCTCCAGGTCGTGGGTCGAGATCCCTCGCGGCTGGCCCGGCACGGCCAGCTGCGCCACCCGCAGCGCGGTGTCGGGGAACCCGACCAGCCGGCGGGTGTACGCGTTGTCCTGTTCCTGGGTGTGGACGAGCTCGAGGCCGAGCAGGTCCCGATAGAACGCGACCGACCGGTCGAGATCGCTCACCGTGAAGCTGAAATGGAACACGCCGCGAAGGCCGGCGCCGGCGAGATCGCTCATGCGTCCAGGGTGACGACGAAGAGCCGGAGCCCGTCCGGCCCGGCCTCGAACGTCACCGAGTCTCCTTTCACGATCGTGAAGGCCCAGCCCGCGACGGCGGCGTGCGAACCTTCGCCCGTGGCGGCCGTGCCGGAGCCCGTCCACACGTAGACGGCGTGCTCGGAGCCCTCCGCGACGAGCCGCTCGGTCGCACCCGGCGCGACGCGCCGAACGCCGATCTCGCGCCACGCGCCGTTGAGCGTTCCGCGCGGGTCCACCGGGGATCCGTCCTCGAGGTGCACGATGCTCTCGCTCACGAGGGGGCCTCCGGAGAATGGGCGGGGAGCTTCTCGAGCACGTCGGGCGGGTAGACCTCGATCACGAGGATCTCGACGGGCCTGTCGCCGAGGACGTCCATCGCGTGGGTCACGTCGCGCCGGGACATGATCAGGTCGCCCGGTCCCACCTCGGACCGCACGCCGTCCTGATCCATCAGCCCGCGCCCGGAAAGCACGAAGTAGATCTCCTCAGTCCGCGAGTGTCGGTGGCGCCCGATCGCCGTCCCGACGGGGACGAGGACGTACTCGAAGCCCGCGATCGGCGAGTGCGTCATGTGCAGGCGGACGAAGCACTTCCAGAGCAGCTCGCCGTGTCCCCCGTGGACTCCCTGGATCCGGACCGGTTCGGCCTTGGTTCCCACCAGCACGGTCATGACGCCCCTCCTTCATCGAACCCCTCACCGGTGTGCTCGCCGAGTCCGGGCGGGGGCCGGCGTACGCTCGGGCGTTCCTCCTCGATCCGAACCGGCAAGCCCGGCTGTCGCAGCGTCCGCCCGCCGGCCGGCACGTCGAGCCACGCCCCGACCGCCTCGAGCTGCTCGTCCTCGAGCAGGCCGGCGACGTCGGCGACCTCGTCGACGGGAACCCCCGCCGAGCGCAGGCGCGCGACCCACTCGGCAACCGGGTGATCGGCCAGGGCGGCTTCCAGCTCGCTGCGGAGCGCCTCCCGGTTCGCGACGCGCTCGGCGTTCGTCACGAAGCGCTCGTCCTCGACCCATTCCGGGCGGCCGACCGCTTCGGAAAGGCGCGCGAACAGGTGATCGGCGCCGACGCCGAGCGCCACCCACCCGTCGGACGCGCGGAACACGCCGTACGGCGCGAACGCCGGGTGCCCGCTCCCCCGCGGGACCGGAACCTCTCCGGTGATCTCGTACGCGGCGAGGTCGTACGCCATGTACGCGGCCCCGACCTCGAGCAGCGAGGTCGCCACGCGGGTGCCGGCTCCCGTCGAGTCGCGGAGCCGGAGCGCCGCGAGCACCCCGAGCGCCAGCCAGATCCCCGCGCCCATGTCGAGGATCGACACGCCGACGCGAACCGGGGGGCGTCCGGGCTCGCCCGTCACGCTCATCAGCCCCGAGCGAGCCTGCAGCACCATGTCGTAGCCGGGGCGATCCTGTTCCGGCCCGTCGCCGTACCCGCCGACGTCCGCGTAGATCAGCCGTGGGAACCGCTCGCGCAGCTCGTCGAACCCGAGACCGCGCGTCGCGAGCTTGCCCGGGAGCAGGTTCGTCGCGAACACGTCGGCTTCGCCGAGCAGCTCCTCGAGACGCGCCCGGTCCTGCTCGTCATCGAGGTCGAGCACGACCGAGCGCTTGTTCCGGTTGATCGCGGCGAAGTACGCGGAGCTCTCGCCGGCGACCGGCGACATCCGCCGGGCGTCGTCGCCCACCCCGGGCCGCTCGATCTTGAGGACGTCGGCGCCGAGGTCACCCAGGATCATCGTGCCGTAGGGGCCCGCGATGTTGAGGGTGAGGTCCACCACGCGAACACCATCGAGCGGCCGGGCCATCAACGGAGCACGAAGGGGTCGCCGATCGCCTCGTCGCTGGTCTCGACCCAGACGCTCTTGGGCTGCGTGAACTCGAGCAGGCCCTCGATGCCGTTCTCGCGGCCGTAGCCGCTCATCTTGCGGCCGCCGAACGGCGAGGCGAAGTTCACCGCGCGATACGTGTTGATCCAGACCGTGCCCGCGTCGAGCTCGGCCGCGACGGCGTGCGCGCGCCCGATGTCGCGAGTCCAGACGCCGGCGGCGAGTCCGAACGGCGAGTCGTTCGCGATGGCGACGGCCTCCTCGTCCGAGCCGAAGCGCAGGACCGCGAGCACCGGCCCGAACAGCTCGCGACGGGCCACGTCCATCTCGTTCGTGACGCCCTCGATCACGGTGGGGCGATAGAACCAGCCCACGTCTCCCCACCGCTCGCCGCCTGCACGCACGTTGGCTCCTGCCGCGACCGCCGCACCGACGCGCTCCTCGATCCCGTCGCGGATCTTCGGCTGCGAGAGTGGACCCATCTCGGTTCCGTCGTCCAGCGGGTCGCCGAGCACCACCGTCTTCGCGCGCGCCGAGATCGCGTCCACGAGCTCGTCCGCCACCTGTTCGTGTGCGAGGAGCCGCGAGCCGGCCACGCACGTCTGCCCCGCCGCCGCGAAGATCCCCGCGATCACGCCGTTCGCGACCGAGGCGACGTCGCGCACGTCGGGGAACACGATGTTGGCCGACTTCCCCCCGAGCTCCAGAACCGTCGGCTTCGGTGCATTCGCCGCGCGAGCCGCGACGAGCCGTCCGGTCTCGACGCCGCCCGTGAACACCACCTTGCCCACTCCCGGGTGACCGACGAGCGCGTCGCCCGCCTCGTGGCCGTACCCCGTGACGACGTTCACGCATCCGGCGGGGAACCCGGCCTCGTCGAACAGCTTCCCGAACCGGACCAGCGAGGCCGACGCCACCTCCGAGGGCTTGATGACGACCGCGTTCCCGGCCGCGAGCGCAGGCCCGAGCGACCAGCTCGCGAGCAGGATCGGCGAGTTGAACGGCGCGATGATCCCGACCACGCCGAACGGCTC